>CAZAMS010000350.1:0-3681 GCA_964486305.1 uncultured Aestuariivirga sp. | reverse complement strand
CGGCGATCTGGGTTTCCGTGGTTTTGCGGTCTAAACTGGCTTTGCGCATGGGAGGGTCCACTTTCGGACTGGCCTCTTAGCAGACGCAGCAATATATGACTATATGGACTTGCCGGAATCGTTAAGTTTCTAAAAATAATGACTTTTCTTTCATTGGGCGGGTGCCTACATGGGAGGATCAAACACAGGAAAACCCAATGGGCGAAATCCAGCAGTGGCACGGAACAACCATTCTTACCGTGCGCAAGAACGGCAAGGTGGTGATTGCAGGCGATGGCCAGGTGAGCCTTGGGCAAACCGTGATCAAGAGCAATGCGAAGAAAGTCCGCCCCCTCGGCAGTGGCCTGGTCATTGCCGGTTTTGCCGGTGCGACGGCAGACGCCATGACACTTTTTGAAAGGCTGGAAGGAAAGCTGGAGCAGTATCCGGCGCAGCTCACACGCGCTTGCGTGGAAATGGCCAAGGACTGGCGCACGGATCGTTATTTGCGCAGGCTTGAAGCCATGATGATCGTGGCCGATGTGAATGTCACGCTGGTGCTCACCGGCACGGGCGATGTTCTTGAACCGGAACGCGGCGTTACGGCCATCGGCTCCGGCGGAAACTTTGCGCTGGCGGCAGCGCGGGCGCTGATCGACACGGACATGGATGCCGAGACAATCGCGCGCAAAGCCATGGCCATTGCGGCGGAGATTTGTGTTTACACCAATGGCAATGTCACGGTTGAAAGCCTGTAATGATAGCAAGCAAAGATGAACTTGTGTTCGGCCCCAGTGACCTTGAAGCAGCGGTTGCCAAGGGTGTGCTGGACAGGTCTGCCGCCGATGGCTTCGCGGAATTTCTCATTCAGAACCGCAAGGAAGCTGCGAGTGATCCGGACGAAGAACGGCTGCGGCTGATTACCGGGTTCAACGATATTTTTGTCACCATCGGCATCGTTCTATTCCTTGGTGCACTGAATTATCTTTTGAGCACCTACGGCGCGCTTGCAAGCGGCGCAGGTGTCGCCATTGCAGCGTGGGGTCTTGCCGAAGTTTTCACCAAGAGAAAACGCATGGCCTTGCCAAGCATTGTCCTGCTCATTGTTTTCGTGGTGTCGAGCGCCGGAGTGAGCCATTCCCTCTTCGCTCCAGCCTCAAGCCTGTTTTCGTTCTTTGACTACGGCAACTTGCCTGGCTTGCCCTATGGCTTGGCGGCAGTTGCGGCCTCCGTCCTCCATTGGTTGCGGTTCCGCGTGCCCATCACTATCGCGGCTTTTGCGGCCGGGCTTGCTATGACTGCGGTCGCTATGGTCGAGAAATTCAACAACGGCTTTGTGTTCGAGCACCCTTCATTGGTGTTCATTCCAATTGGGCTTGTGATCTTTGCAACCGCCATGAAGTTTGATATGTCGGACCGTAACCGCACAACGCAACGCACGGATATTGCCTTTTGGCTGCATCTCCTTGCTGCACCCTTGATCGTGCACTCGGTTGTACATCCATTACTGGCTGAAAGTGTGTTGAGTACAGGTGCCGCAGTTGCCATCCTTTCGCTCTTTGCGGTTCTGAGCTTCGTCGCATTGGCCATTGACCGGCGCGCCTTGCTGGTCTCGTCGCTCCTCTATCTGGGTTATGCCAGTTCGCAAATTCTCACCTGGTCCGGCGTTGCCTCGGAAAACCTGGGGCTCTCGGTCCTGATCGTTGGCGGAACGGTGCTTACGCTTTCCGTCGCCTGGCAACCCATGCGCCGGCTTGTGTTGAAAATGATGCCAGACGCCATCCGGTTGCGCGTACCTGCAGCGGCGCAATGACATCATGCCTGAAGCGCCAACCATAACATTTGTTCCTGTAACGCCAGAGCACTTGCCCATGCTTCATGGCTGGCTGTGCGAGCCCCATATACGGGAATGGTGGGGAGAGCCGGAAACCGAGCTTGGATACATCGTCGACATGGTGGAGGGGCGGGACTCTACAAGACCCTACATTTTCCATGTCAACGGAGAGCCGACGGGATATATCCAGGTCTGGTTCGTGGGTCCGCACCAGAACGAGGACGGGACGAAGGACAATCCCTGGCTCATGGCGCTGCCATCCCATGCCGTGGGCGTAGATCTTTCGATTGGCGAAGAACATAACCTGTCGAAGGGAATCGGCTCGGCTGTGTTGCGCCGGTTTGTCGGCATGCTACAGGCGGAAGGCCACACCGCGATCATCATTGATCCTGATCCGGAAAACACGCGCGCGGTGCGCGCTTACATGAAATCAGGTTTCAGGCCTGTGCCCCATCTGGCGGGAAGCACCCAAGGCGTCCTTATTATGCAACATGATTCCAATACGAATGAGATAAATCCATGACCGACTTTACGCCCCGTGAAATTGTTTCCGAGCTTGATCGTTATATTGTTGGGCAAGATGATGCCAAGCGGGCAGTGGCGGTGGCGCTGCGCAATCGCTGGCGGCGCAAGCAATTGACCGGCACCATGCGCGAGGAAGTGTTCCCTAAGAATATTCTGATGATCGGACCCACGGGTGTTGGCAAGACTGAGATTGCACGACGCTTAGCTAAGCTTGCCAATGCTCCCTTCCTGAAAGTCGAAGCCACGAAGTTCACCGAAGTGGGCTATGTGGGCCGCGATGTGGACCAGATCATTCGTGACTTGGTGGAATCGGGCATCGGCATGGTGAAGGTGGCGCGGCGCAAGGATGTGGAAGCGCAGGCCCATCTCAATGCGGAGTCGCGTGTCCTGGATGCGCTTGTCGGCGCCAATGCTTCGGAGACAACACGCGACAGCTTTCGCAAGAAATTGCGCAACAATTCGCTCGATGACAAGGAAATTGAAGTTCAGGTTGCCGATACGGGCGGAGCTGCCTTCGACATTCCGGGGATGCCGGGATCATCGGCCAGCGTGATCAATATTTCCGACATCATGGGCAAGGCCTTTGGCAACCGCACCAAGACCCGGCGCATGACGGTGAAAACAAGTTATGAAGTGTTGATCGCCGAGGAAAGCGACAAGCTTCTGGATCAGGAGCAGATCAACCAGGAAGCGATTGACGCGGTCGAAAATAACGGCATCGTTTTTCTCGATGAGATCGACAAGATCTGCGCACGCTCGGAACGCCAGGGGGCCGACGTGAGCCGCGAAGGCGTGCAGCGTGACCTCCTGCCATTGATTGAAGGCACTACGGTTTCAACAAAATATGGCCCGGTGAAAACCGATCATGTGCTGTTCATTGCCTCCGGCGCGTTTCATATTGCGAAGCCTTCTGATCTTTTGCCGGAATTACAGGGCCGTTTGCCCATTCGGGTTGAACTCAAGGCGCTGGGACGGGAAGATTTCCGCCGCATCCTCACCGAACCTGAATGCAGCTTAATCAAGCAATACAAGGCATTGCTGGGAACTGAGGGAATTGACCTTAACTTTACCGACGAAAGCATTGTTGCCATTGCAAATATTGCGGCCGAGATCAACGCTTCCATTGAAAACATCGGTGCGCGGCGCCTGCATACGGTGATGGAACGGGTGCTGGATGAACTGAGCTATTCGGCCACGGACCGTTCCGGCGAGGCGGTGACGATTGACGAGGCCTATGTGCAAAAGCATGTGGGCGACCTGGCGAAGAACGCGGATTTGTCGAAGTTTATTTTGTGACTTTCCCTCTCTCCGCTTCAGCGGGGGGTATAGTAATAAGCGAGTAT
>CAZAMS010000349.1:0-12825 GCA_964486305.1 uncultured Aestuariivirga sp. | reverse complement strand
GCCACACAAAATCAGCCCGGTTGTCAGACGGTACAGGGGTCATCACACGATCCCCCGAACGGCCCGCCCGGGCTGACAAGCATTTCTTGTTTTCTTCTTTACCCAATACCTAATAGCGGCACGGCGCACCCGTCAAGCGCTATTTATCCTACAATACGGATATTAGTCATACAATTCATTGACACCCATGCGGCGTATGGTAAATCCGCCATAAAAGAATAAAAGACAAGTGGGAGGCAAGACGACCGGTGGCAATTCTCGAACTCACCAATATTTCGAAACATTTCGGCGCAATTCAGGCGGTCAACGACATTTCACTGTCGCTCGAGGCGGGCGAGGTTGTGGGTCTCATGGGCGACAACGGCGCCGGCAAGTCCACCCTGGTCAAAATGATCGCCGGTAACTACCGTCCAAGCCACGGCACCATGCGCATGGAAGACAAGGAACTCGTCATGCACCGGCCGGTGGAAGCCCGCCAGCACGGTATTGAAATCGTTCATCAGGACCTGGCGCTGTGCAACAATCTGACGGCGGCGGCCAATGTTTTTCTCGGCCGCGAACTGCATTTGGGCGTCGGACCCTTCAAGATCCTTGACTATGCCAGCATGTATAAGCGCGCCGGCCAGATTTTCGCCGAACTGAAATCGGAAACCCGTCCCCGCGATCTGGTGAAACAAATGTCAGGCGGCCAGCGTCAGGCGGTGGCGATTGCCCGCACCCGGCTTTCCAATCCCAAGATCGTGCTGATGGATGAGCCCACCGCCGCCATTTCCGTGCGCCAGGTGGCCGAAGTCCTGAACCTGATCCGCCTGCTGCGCGACCAGGGCATTGTCGTGGTGCTCATCAGCCATCGCATGCCCGACGTGTTCTCGGTTGCCGACCGCATTATCGTGCTCCGGCGCGGGCGCAAGGTTGCCGACAAGAAAATCGCCGCAAGTTCGCCCGAGGAGGTCACCGGGCTTATCACCGGGGCCATTGAGCAGGTATAACAGGCAAAAGCTATTAGGATTCGGAAGGTATCACATGTCGACGTCGGCAAGCTCCCTTGGCAAGACGATTGAACAGAAACAGCAGAGCTGGCTTTCGGAAAAACTGGGCAGCCAGACATTCTGGGTCTTTATCGCGGTCGTTCTCGCCTGCACTTTCCTGTCTATGTATACGGACTCCTTCGACACCACGAAGAACCTCTACAACATCACGCGAAATGTGACCTTTGTGGCGATCATCGCCCTGGGGATGACGCTCGTGATCATCACCGGCGGCATCGACCTGTCCGTGGGCTCCGTGCTGTGCCTCTGTAGCATGGTGCTGGGTGTCACCATGCACGCGGGCTACGGGATCGAGGTCGGCATCGCCGCGGCAATTGCCACCTCCCTTCTGATTGGTTTCGTCCACGGCATATTGATTGCCTATGTCGGCATGCCGTCCTTTGTGGTGACGCTTGGCATGCTTTCCATCGCACGAAGTCTGGCCATGGTGGCGTCCGGCAACACGGTGGTGTTCCAGTTTGGGCCTGACCATGATTTGCTCTTGTCATTGGGCGGCGGCGCCTGGTTCTTCGGCATTGCCAATCCGGTGCTTTACATGATCGTTCTGGCGCTGATCACCGGCTTCATCCTGCGCTGGACGCGGTTTGGCCGCTATGTCTATGCCATTGGCGGCAATGAACACGCAGCAACGCTGACCGGCGTTCCCGTGAAACCGATCAAGGTGGCGGTTTACATGATTTCCTCCCTTTCGGCAGGCATTGCCGGCATCATTCAAACCGGCTGGCTGGGAGCCATCACCACAAACATTGGCGCTGGCCTTGAACTCCAGGTCATTGCCGCTGCCGTTATCGGCGGGGCCGCACTTGCAGGCGGTGTGGGCACGGCAACCGGCGCCATCATAGGTGCGGCCCTAATCGAAGTGATCCGCAACAGCCTGGGGCTTCTCGGCATCAACGCCTTCTGGCAGGGCTGTTTCATCGGTGGCGCCATATTGCTGGCCGTTTCGTTCGACCGGGTGCGCAACTTCCGCCAGAACAACGAGTAACGCCCATCGTGGACAAAAGCGCAGCCCCGATTTCCATCGCCGCTTTGCACCGCAAAAAGGCCACGCCCCGGCTGAGGCGCGGGCCCGGCAGCGTGCATTCCTCGGTGGCCGAAGCCATTGGCATGCGCATTGTGCGCGGCGAATTTGCCCCCGGAACCATCCTGCCCAACGAGGCGAAATGGGCCACCGATTTCAAGGTGAGCCGCTCGGCCGTACGCGAAGGCATCAAGATCCTGATGGCCAAAAACCTGCTGGTTTCAAGGCCCAAGGTGGGGAGCCGGGTGGAGCCCAGGGAACGCTGGAGCCTGCTCGACCACGATATTTTAACCTGGTATGCAACCGCCCCAAACCGCGAGAAATTCCTGCTGTCGCTCCAGCAATTCCGCTACATCGTGGAGCCGGAAGCAGCAGCCCTTGCCGCCGAATTCCACACCAAGGAGCAGATGCACGAGATCAGTGCTGCCTGCCACGACATGGCCACGGCGCCCTCGCTCCATGAGCGCACCGAGGCCGACGTGCGCTTTCACTTGAGCATCCTCAAGGCCACCAACAATGAGCTGCTCCTGCCCTTAGGGGTGATCATCGACCAGGCCCTCAACAACCTGTTCATCTTCATCACCCGCCAGGCCAAAGACCTGCACCACGCTCAGGACCTCCATGAAAAGATCGAGCGCAACATAAGGCTGCGCAAACCGCAAGCCGCGCGCATCGCCGTGCGCAACCTGCTCGCCAACTCCGACGAGGTTATCCGGCGCGCGTCGGCGAAAAGATCACGGAAGAATTGATCCGGATCAGGGAAAATCGAGGGTCGGTGATCAGCACGCCAGGCGAGGTTTTTCGCTTTGACTCTATGTTCGTGGGAAACTTGGAGTGTACTATCACAATTCGAAATTTGAGCCCATGCTTTAAAAATGAATGACGAAGAACGAGCAGGTATCGATTGGACAGCCACTGAGATCGATTTGGTTATCGCGGACTATTTTGAAATGCTCACACTGGAACTCGCTCAAAAACCTTTTGTAAAATCCAGTCGGAACGAAGCATTGCAAAAACTAACTGGACGCTCTCGTGGGTCCATTGAATTCAAACACCAAAATATTAGTGCCGTATTACATGAACTCGGTTTGCCTAGGATTTCTGGCTACAAACCGATGCGGAATTATCAAAATGCCCTACTAGCGGCGATCGAGCAGTTCTTGCCACGGCAGTTTGAAGTCTTAAGTTCACCTGTCATAGAACAACAGACAGATTTGGCAGAACCGGATGGGCTCTATTATGAAGCTCCCCCTCAGTTTTCTGCCATCAGCGAACCAAAACATGAGGAACTCGAAAGGCTCGTTAGGAAATTCGATCCAGCAACCAGAGACGAAAAGAACCGAGCCCTCGGCAAGAAAGGCGAAGAACTTATCTTTCACTCAGAACGCATGCGCCTCTCACGCCACAATCCTAACTTGGTGAAAAAAGTGAGGTGGGTTTCCGCAGAAGAAGGCGATGGCGCTGGCTTTGATGTTCTGTCCTTCGACACAGACGGTAATGAACGGCTGCTTGAAGTTAAAACAACGGTTGGCCATCAGACGACGCCATTTTTCATTAGCTCTAACGAAATGCAATTGTCTGTATCAAAACCAAAAGAGTTTAGGCTCGTCAGGCTTTATGATTTTTCGAAGAAACCAAAGGTTTTCGAACTTAGGCCACCTCTATCTGAATCTGTATTTCTCAAGACAGCTGTATTTAAGGCCTATTTCGAACAGTAGCTACACGCCTATATATAGTTTAGCTGACCTTGGAGGAAAAACGATGATCGTGCGGATGTGGCGGGGCAAGGTGCGGAAGGACCTCAAGTCTGAGTATGTGGCATATCTCAACCAGACAGGCCTTGCCGACTATGGAAAAGTCGAGGGTAACCAGGGCGTCTATCTGCTGTGCCAGGATTTGGGGGAGAATGTCGAGTTCCTCACCATGACCTTCTGGACATCCATTGCGGCCATCAAGAAATTCGCGGGCGAGGATTACGAGAAAGCCCGATACTACCCGGAAGATCAAAATTACCTGTTGAACTTCAGCGAGAACGCCGAGCATTTTGAGGTTCTCTATGATGGCACGAAGGATCCCAGGTAGTGTATCAGTTTGCGGCGCGAGACGTTTGGGTGTGAAGTAGTCTGGGTCCCGGCTTTCGCCGGGATGACAGATATGGGCAACAGGGGTGAAACAGGGTGTGCTTGCAGGCTGTCTGACTTTGTGCTACATTGTAGCTACATCAAGGAGATATATATCATGGCTGCCATCAGCAAGTCAGATGTCGTGCGGGCCCGCATTGAGCCCAGAGTGAAGCGG
Organism: uncultured Aestuariivirga sp.; assembly: GCA_964486305.1. Lineage (GTDB taxonomy): Bacteria > Pseudomonadota > Alphaproteobacteria > Rhizobiales > Aestuariivirgaceae > Aestuariivirga. The sequence goes on along the minus strand of CAZAMS010000349.1, from coordinate 8,457 downwards.
GATGCGGAAAGCATCTTGAAGCGCCTTGGCGTATCCCACAGCACGTTCATCAACATGAGCTACCGCGCCGTGGTCGAGGAAGGCGGCATTCCGCTTTCGCTTCATGTTCCCAACAGGGAAACGGCAAAAGTGCTCCGCGAAGCGCGAAAACCCGCGAAGCGGAAGCAGTACCGGAAGGCAGCTACAATCGCGGAGTTTGCCGCTGCCATGGGATCAAAGCGCTAGCGCATGCGGCGGATTGAGTACGGTTCGGCCTTCAAGAAAGACTACAAGCGCATGGTGAAGCGTGGCTTGCGCATGGAAAAGCTGGAGACTGTCCTTTCGCTTCTTATGAGTGACACGCCGCTGCCCGCCCGCAACCGTCCCCACCTGCTCTCAGGCGAGTGGAAAGGTTTTTGGGAATGCCACATCGAACCCGACTGGCTCCTCATTTACGATCTCGATGACCCGGAGGTACTGGCGCTTCATCGCACGGGGACGCATTCCGATTTGTTTGAGTAGTGCGGCACCTTTACCCCCCATAATCAATTCTTTACCACAAAACATGGTGGGGCTGGCAGGCCGCAACAATTCACGCGCAATTAATGCCCGCCCATTAATTTGAACGAAATTCTGGAGTCTGCATGGCCGGTTAGGCCTTGTTCTGATCGCGGGAGGCGAGGAACGGTGTGGGTAAGTATCGCGTAAAACAGGATGCGGTAGCACCTGAAAAGATAAACCTGGAAGCGCTGGCAAGACTGCGGGCGCAATCACAGGAATTCCTTGCGCAAGACCGGCAGGTAACGATCACGGCCCTCGAGGCGCAGATGCTGCGCTATGAAACGGCGCTTGAAAAGTTATCGCAGGGCATTTGCTTTTTTGATGCCGACCAGCGCCTGATCCTGTCCAACCGCCGCTATGCGGAAATCTATAATCTAGCACCCGAGGACGTGAAACCCGGCACAACGCTGCGCGCCATCACCGAGCGCCGCCTGGCCTTGGGCACCTGTCTCATGAGCGTCGCAGACGACTGTCTGCGCTGGTGCGCCGAGGTCAATTCCGGAGCCAATGCAAAAACCTGGACCGCCGAACTGAAAGACGGCCGGAAAATCCATATCTTTCACCAGCCCATGCCCGATGGCGGCTGGGTGGCCACTCACGAAGACATTACCGAGATCAAGCGCCACCGCGCCGTGGTCAACGAGCTCATCTCGCTCCAGGCGCTCATCGACTTTGTGCCCGACTACCTTTGGGTGAAAGACCCCGAAAGCCGCTTCCTCGTGGTTAACAAGGCCCTCATGGCTGACAGTGGCCGGAACCGGACAAGCGACCTTGTGGGCCTCTCCGACCATGATATTCACGCCCCCGATAGTGCCAGCGCATTTCTTGCCGGCGAACAGGAAATCCTGCGCAGCGGGCAGCCGCTGATCGACAAGGAGGAATGCGTTCTCGACGCGAAGGGTATCCCGAAGTGGCTGCTCTCAACCAAGGTGCCGCTCCGCGATGAGCGCAATGAAATCTTCGGCCTCGTCGGCATCGCCCGAGACATTACCGAACGCAAGAGCGCTGACACCCTGCGCGACGGACAGGCGCAAATCCTCGAAATGATTGCGCGCAGCGCCAATCTTGAGGATGTGCTTGACCGCCTGGTGCGCCTGATTGAATCCCAGTTGAATGGCATCTTCGGCTCGGTCCTGCTGCTTGACCAGGATGGCCAGACCCTCCGGCATGGCGCAGCGCCAAGCCTGGCTGACGCTTATACAAAGGCCACCGACGGAATTCGCATTGGTCCCACGGTGGGCTCCTGCGGCGCCGCCGTCTATCACCGCAAACCCGTGATCGTCACCGATATCATGAGCGATCCGCTGTGGGCCGATTACCGCGGACTGGCGGCGGCCTATGGCTACCGCTCCTGCTGGTCAACGCCCATCCTCGCTCATGATGGCGCCGTGCTTGGCGTTTTCTCCATGTATTCATTGTCGGTGCGCGAGCCAACGCCGGTCGAGACACGCCTTGTCGAGGTCACCATCCGCATCGCCGGCATCGCCATCGAGCGCAGGCTCGCCGAAGACCAGATCAGGTTCCTCGCCCATCACGATGCCCTGACGGGCCTGCCCAACCGCAGCCTGCTCAACGACCGCCTGACCCAGGCAATTTTGCAGACCCAGCGCCACAACCCCTGGGTCTCGGTGGTGTTCGTCGATCTCGACCATTTCAAAAACATCAATGACAGCCTGGGCCACGACGCCGGTGACCAGCTTCTGAAAGTGGTCGCCAGCCGCATGGTGGCGGTGGTCCGCTCAACCGACACGGTGATGCGTCTGGGCGGTGACGAATTTATCATCCTGCTGGTTGACCAGCCCGAAAATCCAGCCGTCATTTCGGCAACTCTCAACCGCATCAGGGCCAGCGTCGCCGAGCCCGTGGTCATTGAGGGACGCACCCTTTACATCACCTGCAGCATGGGTGTTGCCACCTACCCCGCCGACAGTGAAAATCCTGAAACCCTGGTCCGGAATGCCGATGCCGCCATGTACAAGGCCAAGGACGCGGGCCGCGACAACGTGCAGTTCTATACCTCCGAGATGAACGCCAGGATTCACGAGAGGCTGGCCCTTCAACAGGAGCTGCGCAATGCCCTCGTGCGCTCCGAGTTCGTCCTCGACTACCAGCCGCAGGTTGACCTGGGCTCGGGCCGCATCTTCGCCGCCGAAGCGCTGATCCGCTGGCAGCATCCCACCCAGGGTCTCCTGACGCCAGTCAGGTTCATCCCCATCGCCGAGGAAACCGGGCTGATCGTGCAGGTCGGCGATTGGGTTCTTCATGAAGCGTGCCGGCAGAACAAGGCCTGGCAGGATCAGGGCCTGCCGCCCATCAGCGTCAGCGTGAATGTCTCCGCCCGGCAATTCCGCGAAAAGAACCTGATCAGCCGCGTGCTCAGCGCCCTGCGCGAAAGCGGCCTGGAGGCCAAGTATCTCGAACTCGAAATCACCGAAAGCCTTATCATGCATGACGTCGACCAGGCGGTGGCCACCATGCAGGCCCTGCGCAAGCTCGGCGTGCAGCTCGCCATTGACGACTTCGGAACCGGCTACTCCAGCCTCAACGCCCTGAAGACTTTCCCCGTCGCCAGGCTGAAGATCGACAAGTCGTTCATCAGCAACATCGCCAGCAGCAAAAGAGACAAGGCCGTGGCCAGCGCCGTGATTTCACTGGGGCAGAAGTTGAATCTGAGGGTTATCGCCGAAGGAGTTGAAACTGCTGAACAAGTTGCCTTCCTGCGGGCCAACAATTGCGATGAAGTCCAAGGCTACCATATCAGCCGGCCGATCAAGCCCAAGGCCATCACCAGTTTGCTCAAGTCGCAGTTTGTCACCGCCCTTTAGATCCTTGCGCCGTCTGCGCGACCTTAATCTTCGAATCAAATTTTACTAAACTTGCGAAGGCACTAACCACCTGAAATTAATCCCTAATTGGTACTCATACGAGGGCAAGAAATGACCCCTGGGGATCGCGGCGCAAGCCTCGCTGGGTGGACAGAATGAGGGTCGGCGTATGTGTGTACTGTGTATTAGCAATCCGTTTGTTGACTGGCATGCGCTTGACCCGCCGGCAACCGAGCCGGCACAGGCAGGCACAGGTGAAGGCGGTGCAACCAATGGCACATCGGTAAATTTCAACCCGAACCTTGTTAACCAGCTCGACAGCGGATCATACTGGTACAATGCAAACGGAACTGTCGCCCAGACAATAAGCTACGGGTTCACCACAAGCAGCGCCTTTGCCGCAGGCTTCGGAGAGACTTCCGGCTGGTCTGCCTTCACCGAAGCCCAGAAGACCGCAGTCCGCCAGATGATGACACTGTGGAACGATCTCATAGCACCTTCGTTTGTGGAATCCACCGGTTCTCCAAACACGGCAGATATCAAGTTCTCCAACTCCACCACCGGCGTCAGCTATGCCCACGCCTATTTCCCCGGCCAGGTGAACGACGAGGCCTCTTCATACGACAGGATAGAAGGCTCTGTGTGGCTCAACCCGGTCTACAACAGCGGCGTCAACAATCTCGTCACGCCAACCTCTGGCGTTTATGGTTACATGGCGATCCTGCATGAGATCGGGCACAGCCTCGGTCTCGACCATGGTGGCAACTACAACGGCGGCTCACCTGCCTACGGCAACACCTCCACGGGCTGGCTCTATACGCAAGACTCCCATCAATACACCATCATGTCCTATTTCAACGCCAGCAACACGGGTGCGAACTGGGGCGGCAAATATGCCCAGACGCCGATGGTCTACGACATCCTAGCAATCCAGCAGATGTATGGGGCGGATTATACCACCCGCGCCGGAAATACGATTTACGGATTTAATTCCAACACCGGGAACTCGCTTTACGACTTCAGCCAGAACACCTCGCCCATCCTCACCATCTGGGATGGCAATGGCATCGACACCATCGATTTATCGGGCTGGTCGTCCGCATCTGTGCTGACGCTGTCCGCCGGCTCCTATTCCAGCGTCAATGGCATGACCAAAAACCTGGCCATTGCCTATGATGTGGATATCGAAAATGCCACCGGCGGCTCGGGCAACGACACGATCACGGGCAACGACCTCGGCAACGTGCTTATCGGCAACGGAGGTGCTGACACCATAAACGGTGCAGGCGGAAACGATACCGTCAATGGCGGCACCGGCGTTGACATCCTGACCGGCGGCGCAGGCGATGACACCATCTATTTTGACAACCTCGACAATCTTGCATTGCTCGACGGCGGCGTGGGCTTTGATACGCTTATTCAGCTTGGCGTCCTCATCACCTTCGATTTTGCCGGCCACAGTTTTGAGCGCCTGCTGAACATCATAACTGACCTGGGCTCGGCCGCCTGGAGCGAACAGACCGACTACTATGATTTGGGCGGGCTGTATTATGAATGCGACATAACCTATGACAATGGTACGCGTTCCGTCACCGAGTACGATGTTTACAACATCGAGTCCTGGTCGGAGTGGACAGTCACCTATGATGCGAACGGCGATATCATATCGGAGGTGTTTGTCCCTGATGATGGTTCAGGCAGTACTCCGACGATTACCTCGAACGGCGCAGGCGCTGTGGCGGCGGTAAGTGTAGTTGAGAACAGCACAACTATCACAACCGTTAACGCCACTGATCCCGATGCAGCCGCTGTTCTGACCTATTCGATTATTGGCGGTGCCGATGCCGCCAAGTTCACCATCAATGTGACGACTGGTCTGCTGAGTTTTATATCTGCACCAAACTTCGAGGCACCCACCGATGTTGGGGCCAACAATACCTATAACGTGCAGGTCCGGGTGTCGAATGGCGCACTGACCGATGCGCAATCAATTGTTGTCACAGTAACTGATGTAGAAGAGCCAACATTCATTGATGGCACGTCTTCCAACAACGTTCTGACTGGCACCGCAGGGCTTAATATTATCAACGGGCTTGCGGGTAACGATACGCTCGCGGGCCTTGGTGGCGCGGACACGCTGATCGGTGGGACAGGCACGGATACGGCAACCTACATTGCTTCTGCGGCGGGTGTGAACGTCAGCCTGATGACCGGCCTTGGCAGCGGCGGCGACGCCGAGGGTGACACCCTTGCCACCATCGAGAACCTGACGGGTTCGAACCTCAACGATACGCTCGAAGGCAATGGCGGCAACAACAACCTGGCTGGCGGCCTTGGCATCGATACCGTCTCCTATGCCAACGCCCTCGCCGGCGTGACCGTAAACCTGGCCACGACCACGGCCCAGAACACCATCGGTGCCGGAAGCGATACCCTGACGGGTTTTGAGAATGTCACGGGCTCCAACTTCAATGACACCTTGACCGGCACAACTGCCAACAACGTGTTGCGGGGCAGGGCTGGCAATGACACGCTGAATGGCGGGACAGGCCTCGACACGATGTTTGGTGGCACCGGCAACGACACCTATGTGGTCGACAATGTTGGCGACATTGTAGATGAGACGGGTGGCGATGGCACCGACACGATCCAGACGTCGCTGGCATTCTCACTGGCAGCCCTGGGCCTGATCGAGAACCTGACACTGACGGGTTCTGCCGCAATTGCAGGAACCGGCAATGCCCTCAACAACGTTCTGACCGGCAATACGGGCATCAACATCCTCACCGGACTCGACGGCAATGACACCCTAAATGGCGGCGCAGGCGCCGACACGATGATCGGCGGCACGGGCAACGATACCTATGTGATCGACAATGCCGGCGATGTGGCCGATGAAACCGGAGGCGACGGAACCGACACGATCCAGTCGTCAATCACCTTCAGCCTGTCGGATGCACTCCATGCCAAGGGCGCGATTGAGAACCTGGCCCTCACGGGCACAACCGCAATCTACGGAACTGGCAACGCTCTTGCCAATGTGATCACCGGCAACACCGGTAACAACATTCTCGCGGGCCTTGGCGGTGCGGATACGCTGATTGGCGGCACAGGAACCGACACGGCAACTTACATTGCCTCAATGGATGGTGTGAATGTCAGCCTGATGACCGGACTTGGCAGCGGCGGCGATGCCGAGGGCGACACTCTTTCAACCATCGAGAACCTGACGGGCTCGAACCAGAACGATACGCTTGAAGGCAATGGCGGCAACAACATCCTCGCCGGTGGCCTTGGCATTGATACGGTTTCCTATGCCAACGCGCTCGCCGGAGTGACGGTAAACCTGGCTTCGACTTCTTCCCAGAACACGCTTGGTGCCGGAAGCGACACGCTGACGGGCTTCGAAAACGTCACGGGCTCCAACTTCAATGATAACTTGACAGGAACGACCGGCAACAACGTTCTGCGCGGTCTGGCCGGCAATGACACACTCAATGGCGGTGTTGGTCTGGACACGATGTCTGGTGGCACTGGCAATGACACCTATGTGGTCGATAATGTCGGCGACATTGTCGATGAGACCGGTGGCGATGGCATCGACACGATTCAGACATCCTTTGCCTTCTCTCTCGCCATCATGACGTTCATCGAGAACCTTAATCTCACCGGTTCTGCGGCCATCAGCGGCACGGGCAATGACCTCAACAACGTTTTGACCGGCAATACGGGTATCAATACCCTCACCGGCCTTGGCGGCAATGACATCCTGAATGGCGGTGCAGGCGCCGACACGATGGTCGGCGGCACTGGCGATGATACCTATGTGGTCGACAATGTTGGCGATGTGGTGAGCGAACTCGTCAACGAGGGCACCGATACAGCGCATTCTTCGATAACCTTCTCCCTCGGAGCCTTGGCCTTTATCGAGAACGTGGCCCTCATGGGCACGACCGCAATCAACGGAACCGGCAACGCCCTTGCCAACTTCATCACCGGCAACACCGGCAACAACGTTCTCGCAGGCCTTGGCGGTGCGGATCAGCTGATTGGCGGCACGGGCACGGACACGGCAACCTATTTCGCTTCGACAGAAGGGATAAAGGTCAGCCTTATGACCGGGTTTGGCAGTGGCGGCGATGCAGAAGGTGATACACTTGCAACCATTGAGAACCTGACAGGTTCGAACCACAACGATACGCTGGAAGGAAATGGCGGCGCCAATGCCCTGGCCGGTGGCTTGGGCATTGATACAGTGTCCTACGAACACGCAACTGCCGGTGTGACCATAAAACTGGCGACAACCTCGGCCCAGAACACGATTGGTGCCGGAACCGATACCCTGACAGGCTTTGAGAACGTCACGGGCTCCAACTTCAATGACAACCTGACCGGAACCACCGGCAACAACGTGCTCAACGGTCTTGCCGGCAATGACATCCTGGCCGGCGGCAGTGGCAGCGACACCTTCGATTTCTCGTTACTTGCCAATGGCAGCGATGTCATCACCGATTTTGTGACTGGCGTCGATGATATTGACCTGATTGATCTTCTCGACTCCGCCGGTCTGGGCAGCCTGGACTACGCCACACTGATTGCCGAGGGAAACCTGATCATTCAAACCGGTGCCTTCATCACCGGGACAGCGACGAACAGTGCCGCCACGCTGGATACCAGACTCTTTATCGATGTCGACGGTTTGGGTGCAGGCGGCTCCGTACTTATAGCAACCCTCGAAGACACCCTGACAAGTGCGGGCGATTTCCTAGTGTGAATAAACCGCAACACTCCAAAAACCCTTAAAAGCTTTGCTATACTGTCATTTGACTTCTAGCCAGGGGTCGTAATGCAGGCGGTAGTCGCTGCTTACTCAACGTCATTGGTTGAATCATAACGTGATTCGCCTGTCAATCCGCAATCCACAGTTATCAATACTACTCGCCAATTTTGACCAGTGCAGCGCACTATCGATCTGGTGAGACAGCCCCCTCCTCCGACGTTTTGCCGGATCGTTTTGCAGCCATATTTCGTGACTACGATATGTGCGCCGCCCGGCTGTCTGGGCAAGAGAGGGTACTATGGAAAACAAAAA
>CAZAMS010000348.1:0-4641 GCA_964486305.1 uncultured Aestuariivirga sp. | reverse complement strand
AAATAGCGTTGCGTGATAAAAGACAAGCCGCCGATCACAAATTTCTGATCAGAAAAAAGCGGGATATATTTCCTTTCGCTGTGGAACTCCCTATGACGTAACGGCAACTAGCGCGCTTCCCGGCAAGGTGGAACCACCTTGCCGAAAAGGAATCGCGCCAAATCAATATGTTGGAGCAAGTCCTTGTCGGCGAAGTCATGCAACTTCGCCAGGATTTGCTCCAAGGGAGCCGAAATGAAGTTTTCCAGACGTGATTTGCTTAAGGCCACGATTGCCGCAACTTTCCTGCCATTTCTGTCAAATTCGGGGTCTGCCGGGGATTGGACCGCACTTGAAGCGGAAGCAAAGGGCCAAACGGTTTATTTCAATGCATGGGCGGGTTCCGAGCCGATAAACGCCTATATCGCCTGGGCCGCAGAACAACTCAAAATCCGTTATGGAGTAACACTTGAGCATGTGAAAATTGCTGACACGGCGGAAGTGGTCCGGCGAGTGCGTGATGAAGTGAAGGCGGGCAAGGCCGAAGGCTCGGCGGACCTGGTCTGGATCAATGGCGAAAACTTCCGCGCGATGAAAGCTGGGAAGCTTTTGTTTGGCCCCTTCGCCAGCGAGCTGCCGAATTTCAGATATGTGGACACGGAAGGCAAGCCCACAACCCTTGTTGACTTTGCGGAAGCAACCGAGGGTTTGGAAAGCCCTTGGGGCATGGCGCAGCTCACCTTCTTTGGCGATGGTGCCAGGATTTCCTCGCCGCCAAAAAGCATGGATGAACTTGTTGAGTTTGCGAAAGCCAATCCGGGCCGTGTAACCTATCCCGCGCCGCCGGATTTCCACGGCACAACCTTTGTGAAACAAGCGCTGATTGAATCAATTACGGACCAAAGTTTTCTCCCCTTGCCTGTGGAGAAAGTAGAGTTTGCCCGTGCCACTGCTCCGCTGTTTGACTTGCTTGACAGCCTGCATCCGCATTTATGGCGTGAGGGAAAGCAGTTCCCTCAAAGCCAGGCACAACTCAAGCAAATGCTGGCGGATGGCGAATTGCTGATGGCCCTCACTTTCAATCCCAATGAACCTGCCAATCTTGTTGCCTCGGGTGAATTGCCCAACAGCACAGTGGCTTGGCAGCACAATGCTGGAACCATTGGCAACACGCATTTCGTGGCCATTCCGGTCAATTCAAAAGTAACTGCGGCGGCGCAGGTTGTTGCAAACTTCCTGCTGTCGCCAGAGGCCCAGGGCCGCAAGGCTGATCTTAAGGCCTGGGGTGATCCGACGGTCCTTGCTCTCGGTAAACTTTCTGCAAGCGAGGCCAAGTTTTTTGGAAACAGTATCGTTTCCGGAAGTGTACGGGAACCGGCACCAGCGCTTCCTGAGCCCCATGGCAGTTGGGTGCCGCTCATTGAAAAGGCCTGGCTCGAATCCTACGGCACATGAAAAAATGGCTGAACAGTTTTGCCGGTTTTCTTCCACTCGGTGTCCTGTGGCTCTGTCCGCTTGTCGCTGGACTGTTTGCCGTTTTTTATGGGGCACGCGATGGCGCCGCATGGAACGCACTTTTTGAGCACCCGCAACTCTGGCCGGCCCTTGCCCTTTCACTTGCAACGGGCACGTTGAGCCTTGTCATTTCAGCGCTACTGGCTTTTTGGATTGTAGCTGGCCTTTACGGCGGCAAATTATGGACAGGCAGCTCAGGCCTTATGGGCAGCTTTCTGTCATTGCCGCATCTGGCCTTTGCCATCGGGTTTGGATTCCTGATCACGCCGAGCGGGCTTATTGCGCGTGTCATTGGAACGATTGCAGGTTGGGCCGTGCCACCGCAATGGGTTACCACGCAGGATCCGTTTGGCCTGTCGCTGATTGCGGTACTCGTCCTGAAGGAGGTGCCATTCCTGATATGGTTGATTGGCGCTTTACTTGCGCGCCCTGATATTTCACAGATGCTGGCGGGGCATTTTCGTGTTTCACAGAGCTTGGGCCATGGCAGCGCGTCGGTTTGGCTACGGGTGTTCATTCCGCAAATTCTACCACGCCTGAAATGGCCGATGCTTATCGTCTGGTTCTACAGCGCATCGGTTGTTGATGTGGCACTGGCCATTGGCCCCACACAGCCACCGCCCCTTTCGGTTATCATCTGGTCTGATCTCAACAATGCCGATTCCGCCGTAAACGCCCGTGGAACTGTCGGCGCCCTGTTCCTGACTGGTACGCTTGCTGGTCTTGCCCTGGCATTTTGGGCATTGCAAAAAGTTACCCTTTCCGCCGTCTGGGACTTTATCACGCGCGGGCCGTCGCCCAGACGGACACCAAAAATCTCTTCAAGCGCGCTCCTTTTTTTCTTCTTTGCGATTTACGCGATGGTCTTTGTCATCCTGTGCATCATGTCCTTTGGCACCTTGTGGCCTTACCCCAATCTTTTCCCTGCACAATGGCGCTGGTCGGCCTGGGGGAATTTTCTGATGTCGCCAGCGCCTCTTTTGAACAGCCTGTCATTGGCCTGTGCTTCAACGCTTGCCGCCTTGGCCCTCGCCGTTTTCTGGTTTGAAACAATTCCTGAAAAATTGGACGCCGCTTTGCTCGCTTGTGCAATTGCGGCACTCGCCCTTCCATCGCTTCTAATTGCCGATGGACAGTATCTGGCCTTTCTGAATCTCGGTTTGAATGGAAACTGGTTTGGGGTTTTCCTTGCCCACCTGACGCCAGTATTCGCCTACGTGTTCATCGTGCTCAAAGGACCGTACCGGGCTTTTGATCCACGCTATCGCTCAGTCTCACTAGGCCTCAACACCAATCAATACCGGTTCTGGTCAAGTGTCAAACTGGCCATGATGAAACCAGCTTTGGCAGCCGCTGCGGCGGTTGGCATCGGTGTCAGCATTGCGCAATATGTTCCAACCCAACTCATTGCCGCGGGGCGCATGACAACGCTTCCCATGGAAGCGGTGACATTATCCAGTGGCGGCAATCGCCCGCTGCTTGCGGTTTTTGCGCTCATGCTTGCGGTTTTGCCAGCACTTGCGTTTATTGCCGCAGCACGATTGGGCCGGAAAACCCTATGACCCTGCTTCTGGAAAACATCAGCCTCACGATTGGAGATGTGCTGCTCCTCAGGAGCTTCACGATTTCAATAGAGGCGGGCGAAATTGTCACTTTGATGGGTCCAAGCGGCTGTGGAAAGTCATCACTCCTGGCTTATGTCGCGGGCGACCTCACAGCTCCCGTGCATGGCGCCGGGCGCATTGTGCTTGATGGCGCTGACCTGGGACGTACGCCTGCCGAACGGCGCAAGGTTGGCCGATTATTCCAGGACGACCTGTTGTTCCCACATCTCACGGTTGGTGAAAATCTTCTGTTTGGAATCGCGAGGGGAAGCTTAGCGGAGCGGCTGAATTTCGTGAATGAGGCTCTGTCGAGCGCCCAGCTTGAGGGACTTGAGAACCGCGCGCCGCACACGCTGTCTAACGGACAGAAAGCCCGCGTAGCACTCTTCCGAGCCCTCATGGCAAAGCCCCAGGCCATGCTGCTCGATGAACCCTTTTCCAAGCTCGATGCGGAGCTTCGACAATCCATACGGAACTATGTTTTTGCCCATCTGCGCGAACGCAATATCCCAACCTTGCTGGTCACCCATGACCGTGAGGACGCTCCGGCGGGCGGGCGCATTTTTCGCATCAGCAACAAGGGTGACCTCATTCGTGCTTGACCGTCATGCCATGAAATTATTGAAACCGGTGATTGACCGGGCAGCGCTTGAAATCAAGAGCTGGGGCTATTCTGCTGATCAGGTTACGTTCGTTGGTTTTGGATTAGGGCTCTTTGCGGCGTTCTGCATCGCCATTGGATTTTACCTTTTTGCCATCCTGCCGTTGCTGGCAAGCCGGGCGCTTGACGGACTTGACGGAGCTGTGGCCCGGGCAGGTGTTGCCACGGATCGCGGAGCTTTTCTCGATGTTGGCCTGGATTTTGTTTTCTATGCAAGCATCCCCCTGGCTTTTGGCATTTCAAATCCGGACGCCAATGCTCTAGCTGCGGCAATACTGCTGGCTGCCTTCGTGGGCACGGGATCAAGCTTTCTGGCCTATGCCATTATCGCTGAGAAGCGTGGACTGAAGAGCACGGACTACCCGACAAAGTCATTCTACTATCTCGGTGGGCTGGCAGAAGGAACCGAGACGATTGCCTGTTTTCTGGCCATGTGCTTTTGGCCCCAGCACTTTGCATCACTGGCTTATTTTTATGCAGCGCTTTGCCTGGTCACCACGATCACGCGCCTGCTCGCCGGATGGTATGCCTTCGCTCAGCCAAAAGATTAACGGCTGTTAATAAAAAATTTTGCTTCAACCAAAATTTTTTCTTGATTGCAACACTAGAATCCACCATATGGCGCTTGCCCAGAGTCGCACGTGCCTCAAGGATATCCCCAAAGCAACGACGGTGCGGGCTTTTTGGTCTCGGTCGGCCCTCCAAAGGCTGATGTTACTGAGAGGCACCACTATCATTGCCCGCAGTGCGATTGGGTATCCCGATCAAGCCAAGGCGAAAAGTCAGTAGGCGGTTAGTCAACTCCACGTCTCCATCGCGTGGGTTTTCAAAGCGCTCTGATGTCTCATCTGTTTTTTTGGGAGATACGCACATGGCCGCAAC
>CAZAMS010000347.1:0-13883 GCA_964486305.1 uncultured Aestuariivirga sp. | reverse complement strand
GGATGGCATTCGCGTTGAACCGCTGTATCAGCAGATTAAGGGCGCGCGGGCGGACCGGGCAAGTCATGCGCCATGGATTGTTTCGCAGCGGGTTGATCATCCCAATGGAATGAAGGCCAATGCCCAGGCGTTGGAAGATCTGGAAAATGGTGCAGGCGGACTTGCTATCGTTTTGAAAGATGCTGATGTTGCGCGGGTTCTGAAGGATGTGACGCTTCATGCCATCCATACGCGGCTTGAAGGCGGCGAGACGCTGGCCAAGGCCTTTGCAGCCTATGTGGGAAAGCAGCCGATTGATCCGGCGCGGCTCGATGTTTCATTTGGACTGGACGATTCCGAGCCAGTGAAAGAATTACTGACACAAGGATTCAAGGGGCCGTTTCTTGAAGCGGATGGCCGCGTGTTTCACGAGCAGGGGGCGAGTGAGGCGCAGGAGCTCGCTTGTGTTCTGGCGCAGATTGCTGGCGCATTGCGAAAACTGGAGCAGGTGTCACCGGAAGCTGCGGTCGGTGCTACACTGGCTGCCAATCAGGACATGTTCCTGACGCTGGCAAAATTCCGTGCCATTAGATTGCTATGGGCGCGGGTGCTGGAAGCTAGCGGCATTGCCCATCAGCCTTTGCGCCTGCATGGCGAAACATCGCGGCGGATGATGGCGCGGCTTGATCCTCATACGAATATTTTACGCGCGACGGCTGCTATGTTTGGTGCGGGGCTTGGAGGCACGGATACGTTTACGGTTCTGCCGTTTTCCATTGCGCAGGGCCTGCCCGATGCATTTGCTCGGCGCATGGCGCGCAATACGCAGCTCATTCTTCTGGAAGAGTCCCATCTCTGGCGCGTGGCCGATCCGGCTTCGGGCTCAGGTTATGTGGAACATCTCACCCATGAACTTTGCGAACGTGCATGGACAATTTTTCAAGGCATCGAGAAGACAGGGAAACTGCCTGAGTTTGATTCAAAAAATAAACACAGTGATCCTGTCATCGGCACGAACAGTCATCATCTTCCAAAAGAATTTGAAGCGGCGGTGGAGTCATTTTTATGAGCCGCGTTCCAGATTTTTCCAACATCCCTCTTAATCCGTCATCCCGGCGAAAGCCGGGACCCAGGCTTTCAATCGGCACACAAGCGGAAAGTCTGGGTCCCGGCTTTCGCCGGGATGACGAAAATTGGGAAACTGCGGAAGGGATTCGGGTTTCTACAAACTACCTTGAAGATGAGTCTTACACAGACTCCTATCCCGGAATCGCGCCGTTTCTGCGTGGCCCCTACCCCACCATGTATACAACCCAGCCCTGGACCATCCGGCAATACGCGGGGTTTTCAACGGCGGAAGATTCAAACGCTTTTTATAGGCGCAATCTGGCGGCGGGGCAGATGGGACTTTCCATTGCCTTCGATCTGGCCACGCATCGGGGCTATGACTCAGATCATCCACGCGTGGCAGGCGATGTGGGCATGGCAGGCGTGGCAATTGATTCCATCTATGACATGCGCACGCTTTTCGACGGCATTCCATTGGACAGGATGACTGTGTCGATGACAATGAATGGCGCGGTGCTACCCATTCTGGCGCTCTTCATTGTTGCGGGTGAGGAACAGGGCGTGCCGCCGGAAAAACTGAGCGGCACCATCCAGAATGACATCCTGAAAGAATTCATGGTGCGCAACACCTATATTTATCCGCCGCAGCATTCCATGCGAATTGTCTCGGATATTTTCAAATATACCTCCGAGCGCATGCCGAAGTTCAATTCGATTTCGATTTCCGGCTATCACATGCAGGAAGCGGGAGCGACCGCCGATCTCGAACTTGCCTATACTCTGGCCGATGGCTTTGAGTATGCCAAGGCTGGTGTCGATGCTGGCCTGGATATCGACAGGTTTGCACCGCGGCTTTCCTTCTTCTGGGCCATAGGGATGAATTTCTTCATGGAAGTGGCCAAGATGCGGGCGGCGCGCGTCATTTGGGCAACACTGATGCAGCGCTTTTCGCCCAGGGATGAGCGCTCGTTCATCTTGCGCACCCATTGCCAGACATCGGGGTGGAGCCTTGCGGCACAGGATGTGTTCAACAATGTGACGCGCACCTGCATTGAAGCCATGGCAGCCACGCAAGGGGGCACGCAGTCGCTCCATACCAATTCACTTGATGAGGCGTTGGCACTGCCCACGGATTTTTCGGCACGGATTGCGCGCAATACGCAGCTGTTCCTGCAACAGGAGGCTGGCACCTGCCGGGTGATCGATCCCTGGGGCGGAAGTTATTTCGTGGAAAAGCTTACCGCTGATCTCACGGCAAAAGCCTGGACACATATCGCGGAGATTGAAAAGATTGGCGGCATGGCCAAGGCCATTGAAGCCGGGATTCCCAAATTGCACATTGAAGAGGCGGCGGCGCGAACCCAGGCGCGGATTGATGCGGGTGAGCAAACGGTTGTCGGCGTGAACAAATATCGCAATTCGGACGAAACCAGGATTGATATTCTGAGGGTTGAAAATTCCGCAGTGCGGGCGCAACAGTTTGAGAAACTCAAACGGTTGAGAGCGGAGCGCGATCCAAAAAAGTGTCAGGAGATGCTGGATCGCCTGTCGGCGGTTGCGAAGACCGGTGAAGGCAATTTATTGGCGGCGGCGGTTGATGCGGCGCGGGCGAAGGCTACGGTTGGTGAAATTTCTTCCGCTCTCGAGAAAGTGTGGAACAGGCATGTGGCAAAGACGCGGGTGACGAAGGGAATTTATGTGGCCTCTTCGCGCGACCTGCAGAAAATTGAAATGGCCAAGCGGGCGGTGATGGCTTTCAAGGAAGCCGACGGCCGCCCGCCCCGCATCCTGGTTGCCAAGATGGGGCAGGATGGCCACGACCGCGGGCAGAAGGTGATTGCTTCCGCTTTCGCCGACATCGGCTTTGAGGTGAAAATCGGGGCGCTGTTTTCCACGCCGGAAGAAGTGGCGGAATTTGCCGCGAAAGAAAACGTCCACATGGTTGGCATCTCGACGCTGACTGCCGGGCACCTCAGCCATATTCCCCTGCTCAAGGCCGCGCTGGAAAAGGCGGGGCGGGGCGACATCATGATCGTAGTGGGCGGCGTCATTCCGCCCGAAGATGTGCAGACCTTAAAGGATATGGGGGCCGCGGCTGTGTTTCTGCCCGGAACGGTTATCCCCGATGCAGCGCTGGCGCTGCTTGAACACTTGAACAAGCGCCTTGGCTATGCGCAAAGGATGGCAGAGTAGCATTCCGTTCAAAACTCCCTTAGATTGCCGTTTATGAGAACTGCTGAGATCGTTGCAAAACTGGAATCGCTTCGCCCCAAGTTTGAGACTGAAGGTGTCGAGCATTTGGCTATATTTGGCTCGCGGGCCCGGGGCGACCATACTGAATCAAGCGATCTTGATCTGTTGATTGATGCTGCGCCATCGCGCAAATTTTCAATACTCAATCTTGTTGGAGTGGAGCACATTGTTGCGGACTCGACTGGCCTTCCGGCCAACGCGTTCATGCGCCGCAGTCTGGACGCGTCATTCAAGCGTTCGATATCTTCAGAAATTGTTGAGATTTTCTGATGGAGGACAGGACAAATTTCAGACTGAAAGATATCATTGACGCCATCGATCAAATTCACGCACTCCTCAAGAACAAGACATACCAGGACTTAACCGCGGACAAGGTCATGAAGGCGGTGTTTGAAAGATTCCTGGAGATATTGAGCGAAGCATCGCGCCATATACCAGAGAGCTTGAAAGTAACGAGTCCCGACATATCTTGGCGGCGGGTTTCAGACATTGGCACTCATTTGAGGCACGCATATGAGGCACTCATTTGAGGCACGCATATGACCGCGTCGACAGCGAAATCCTTTGGGAAGTTTATTCTAATGGGGATTTGGCCGCCTTGCGGGAGGCTGTTACCGATTTTCTAAAGAAAGACCGTTGAGCAAGCGACTTGGTTTTACCCAGGCCGCCGCGTGCATAGTTGAAATTCTCAACAGGAGTTTGATTTCATGGGCATTTGGTTTCGAGCGATTTTTTTGAGCCTTCTGGCCTTTGGCTTAACTGGCTGCAATCTTGAAACCAAGAAACCGCTGTTTACCGAGGCGGATGCGAAGCTGCTCCTGGCCGGTTACCCCAATCTGGCGGCCTATGAACGCGACGATGGCGCCTGGAAGAAAAATGCCGATCCCCTGAATTTCACGCCGGAGGCCTCCCATTATCTGGTCAAATCGGGAACGTCGGAAATGTCGATTTCCTTTGTGCCGGTTGAGGGCCCGTGGTGGGTGCTGCAGGCCGCCGAGACCACAGGGACTTCGTCCTATGTGCTGGTCAGGGCCGAGACGAAAGAACTCCTGATTTATTCCCTCGAATGCAAGAAACTCCAGGAATCGGGGAAATTCGAGACCGAGATTGAATTCAAGGATTCAAGCTGCTTCATCAAAGACGAGGCTGATAAAATGGGCCTGTTTAAGGCACTGATTAACAATTCCAGCGAGCCCTCAACTAAGCTGGTTTCCGAAATTTAGGGCATGGTTCTTGCTCCGCTCCCGGCGGAGTGTGTCAAAATGAACTTCTCGCGTCGATCCCTCTTGTCTGCAGGGGCGGTTCTTGCGGCAACCCCTGCGGCGGCTGAGGTTTTATCCAATGGGGCCGATCAGACGATGGAATTGCAGGCTGCTATTGACCATGCGGCAGAAAACGGCGGCTTACTGCGTCTGGCGGCTGGAAAGTTCCTGGTCTCCGGCCTACGTGCCAAAAGTTCCCTGCAAATTGAAGGCGTTGCCAGACATACAAAACTTGTGGCCGTTGGCAAGGAAGCCATTTTCATAATTGAGGGCGCCGAGCGTCTGAACATCACTGGTATCACCTTTGAGGGCGGGTCCAACGGACTGGTGCTCAAGAATTGCGGCGGGCGCATATGGGGCAATGAGTTCTTGCTACAGGAGAAAACCGCCCTCTTTGCCCTCGACTCCAGGGGCCTCGAAATATCCGGCAATCATGTGCATGACATCGGCAACAATGGCATTCAGGTCTGGACGTCGGACAAGCGCGAGGACGGGACGCTTGTCATCAATAACCGCGTTGAGCGGATTGCCGCGAAAGACGGCGGTTCCGGCCAGAATGGCAATGGCATCAATATTTACCGCGCAGCTCAAGTGTTGGTTGCAAATAATCGCATAGCGGATTGTTTTTTCTCCGCAATCCGCAACAACGCGGGGTCCAACTGCCAGATCATGGGCAACAACATTTCACGCACCGGCGAAGTGGCGATCTATGTGGAGTTTGCTTTTGAAGGTGCGGTGGTGAGCAATAACATGATCGACGATGTCTGCTTTGGCATTTCGATCACCAATTTCGATGAGGGCGGACGGCTGGCGGTGTGCAGCAATAATCTGGTGCGCAATGCAAAGGGCGGAAAGACAGAAGGCGTTACGATGGGTGGCGGCATTTATGCGGAAGCGGACACGCTGGTGAGCAACAATGTTGTAGAGAACGCCAGGGATGTGGGCATTGCTTTGGGTTGGGGGCTCTATGCCCGAAATCTTTCGGCACAGGGAAACCTCATCCGGAATTGCGGCAAAGGCATCACGGTGTCAGTAACAAAGGGTGCTGGACAGAGTTACATCGCCAACAATGTCATTACCGGTGCAGGGATTGCTGCGATCCTTGGCATGGACCACCTCATTGTGATGACGGATGACTTGGGCAAGGCGGGTACGAAGATTCCGGACTTGATCCAACTCAAGGATAATATCGTCCGAACATAGATATAGCCAAAATCTGTCATCCCGGCGAAATCCGCTATCGGATTCACACATCTTGAACGTCATTCATACACCCATCAAAACACTGAATTCATTCTTTAATTCCGTCATCCCCGCGAAACTTCAGTTTCGCGGAGCCGGACGCCGGGACCCAAGCTTTCAACCGGCACACATGCGGAAAGTCTGGGTCCGACTTACGTCGGGATGACGAAAAATTGGTATATCCGCCGGGATGCCGGAGTGTTTTGGATTCACAAAGAGCTTTGGCGGGAAATGAATGACAAAAGATGTGTGAATCCGATAGCGGCGGACGGCTCCGCGAAACTGAAGTTTCGCGGGGATGACAGGTGGCAGCAGGGATGCTTTAGCTTGAAAGTCTGGCATGTACATCGCCCACATGGATGTGGCGCCAGTTGGTGAGAGCGGCACGGGTGAAGGTTTGGAGTATCGCCTTCTCTTCCTCGGTCCACACATCCAACGAAGCGAGCAGCGAAGCCATGGCGGTTTCTGAAGCGCGGCCTGCACCATCGTCACACTTCAGGGCGATGCCGATATTCGCGTGGGGAATGCAGCCGCAATAGACGCCTTCAGCTCCGGTTTTTACAAACACGCGCGGCAGGACTTCCATGAGCCTCGTATCAAACCGTCCAGTTCCTGCCACCATGAAGGGATATTTCCGCACAGCCGCGATGATGCGCTTGCCGGTGGCGGTTTCCGTGAGCTTCGCGAAGCCCAGGGCCATATTGCTCAACGGAAAGGCCCAGGTTGGCACCGAACAGCCGTCAACACCCCAGGTCAAAGTTCCCACATCAACGTCACAGTATTCAGCAATCGCTTTGGCAATCGCCTGTTGAACGGGATGTTCGATTTTCACATAGTCCTTGGGGTCAGCGCCCAATTGACGTGAAAGAGCCAGCATCCCAGCATGTTTGCCGGAGCAATTGTTGTGAACCTGTAACGGCCCGCTGCCATGGCGCACGAGGTCATGCTGGGCTTCGGCAAGATAGGGCCAGTGGGCGCCACATTCGTAGTTGCTCTCCTTGTACTCTGCCTTCTGCAGCATAGAGCGGGCGACGCGCACATGGTCCGGTTCGCCGTTGTGGGAGGAACAGGCAAGCGCAATTTCCTCGTCAGTGAAGCCAAAGCGATCAGCAGCGCCCGACTCGATCACTGGCACGCATTGAAAGGCCTTGATGGCGGAGCGCGGAAATATGGGAGCGGCAAAGTCGCCCGCAGACCTGATCAGCTTGCCTTCCCCATCGACCACGGCGAAGGCCCCGGTGTGGCGGCTTTCAATAATGCCACCACGGGTGACTTCGGCAATGATCGGATTTGGCATTTCGGGGCTTTCATTAAGTTGTTATTTGCAAATTGATAATAGCAGGCTACTGCGACAATTGTACGTGTTGTGATTCGCATCTCAAGCCCTATTTACGCCGTTCTTCGTTTGACATTAGGACCCGAGACATGATCAGCAGAGCCCTTGTGTTTCAGCATATGGATGACGAGCCTCCCGGATTGTTCGGCGATTTCCTGCGCGAGCGCGGGGCTGAATTGGACGTCGTCATGCTGCACCGTGGCGAAGAAATTCCATCTCTCGCCCCTTATGATTTTCTGCTGGTCATGGGTGGGGCCATGGATGTGTGGGAAACTGAAGCTCACCCCTGGCTCGTGAGCGAGAAACAAGCCATCCGCGAATGGGCCATCAACCGCAACCGGCCGTTTCTGGGGATTTGCCTGGGACTGCAGCTTTTGGCAGAGGCCCTGGGCGGCAAGATCGGGGTTGCCAGCAAGCCGGAAGTGGGGATCGGCGAGGTCAAGCTTTCGCGCCTTGGACGCCAGCACCGGATTACCAGTGGTTTGAAACCAACCTTGAAGGTCATGCAATGGCACCATGCCGAGGTGCAGCAATTGCCGGAGGGCGCGGAAGTGCTCGCCACTTCTCCAACCACGCAAGTCCAGATCATGTCTGTGGCCGATACGTTGCTGGCAACGCAATTTCATGCGGAACTGACGCCAGGCCTCATAGAGCGCTGGGCCCATATTCCGCAGTATATCGACTGGCTGAATGAGGCGCTGGGCCCTAATGCCTACGCCCGCGTCCGCGCTAAGGCGCTTCCCCTCATGCCGCAACTGGAGCGCATGAGCCGCAGCCTGTTTGACAATCTTATTGAAGGCAAGGCGCTCCGCCAAGCGGCGTAGCTTTCCCATATCCGTCATTCGGGCGAGAGCACTCATAATTTCTGTCACCCCGACGTAAGTCGGGGCCCAGACTTCCAGCTATCACGCCTGTATCAAGTCTGGGTCCCGGCTTTCGCCGGGATGACAGGGGTTTTTGAAAGCAATGCTTTACAGTAAATTTTTGGTCCGCAGATTGCATAAAACATGTGTGCATGCGATAGCGGCGAATGCCGGAATTACAGCAAGGGAATATTTGAGGGTCTCATGACAAATACTGACCGGGTTAGCAAAGCTCTCAAGGATTTAGGCCAGCACCAGAAGAAGCTTGCGCCGTTTGATATGCGCAAGGCCTTTGCTGGCAAGGGTGACCGGTTTACCGAATTTTCGGCAGCTCAAGGGGATCTGTTGCTGGATTTCTCCAAATGCGCCGTGACGGCCAAGACCATGAAACTGCTTTTGGCGGTGGCCAAGGCGGCGGACGTTGCCAAGAAGCGCGATGCCATGTTTGCGGGTGAGATCATCAACACCACCGAGGGGCGCGCGGTGTTGCACACGGCGCTGCGGAACCAGTCAAAATCACCGGTGATGGTGGCTGGCCGGGATGTGATGCCGGATGTACGCAACGTGCTGGCGGCCATGGCGAAATTTTCTGAAGGCGTGCGGGCCAGCGATATCACAGATGTAGTGAATATCGGGATTGGGGGATCGGACCTCGGCCCCGCCATGACCACGCTGGCGCTGGCGCCTTACCAAGACGGGCCGCGGCTGCATTATGTGTCCAATGTGGATGGGGCGCACATAGCCGACACGCTGAAGACCCTGAACCCGGCGACAACGCTTTTTCTCATTGCTTCCAAGACCTTCACCACCATCGAAACCATGACCAATGCCAAGACGGCGAGGGCGTGGATTGTGGAGAAGCTCGGCGAGGCGGCAGTGGCTTCGCATTTCGCGGCAATTTCGACGGCGCTGGACAAGGTGGCGGCATTCGGCATCGGCGCGGACCGCATCTTCGGATTCTGGGATTGGGTTGGCGGACGCTATTCCATCTGGTCGGCCATCGGCCTGCCGCTGATGATTGCCATAGGGCCTCATCATTTCAAGCGCTTCCTCGAAGGTGCTCATGCAATGGATGAGCATTTCAAGACAGCGGATGCGACTGAGAATTTGCCGATGCTCATGGGACTCATCGGTATCTGGCACCGCAATATCTGTAAATTTCCGGCGCGGGCGATCATCCCCTATGATCAGCGCCTGTCGCGCTTTCCCGCCTATCTGCAGCAACTCGATATGGAGTCCAACGGCAAGCGGGTGACGATAGCCGGCGTGGCTTCAAAGAATGCAACGGGACCGCTGGTGTGGGGCGAGCCCGGCACCAATGGCCAGCATGCTTTCTTCCAATTGCTGCACCAGGGAACCGACATTATTCCAGTGGAATTCCTGATTGCGGCGGAGCCCCATGAAAAAGGCATGGCGGAGCATCATACTTTGCTGATGGCCAACTGCCTGGCGCAGTCGCAGGCCCTGATGAAGGGGCGCACGCTGGCGGAGGCCACGGCGCAGCTATTGGCGATGGGCAAGGACAAGGCGGAGGCCAAGCGGCTTGCGCCGCACCGGGTGTTCACGGGCAACCGGCCATCTGTAACGCTTGCCTACAAGAAGCTTGACGCTCACACGCTGGGGCGGCTTATTGCGCTGTATGAGCACCGGGTGTTCGTGGAAGCGGCCATCTGGGACATCAATGCCTTTGACCAATGGGGCGTGGAGCTCGGCAAGGAACTGGCCACGGGGCTGCAGCCCGTCATGGAAGGCAAGGTTTCAACCAAGGGTCAGGACAGTTCTACGGCTGGCCTTGTGTCTCACCTGAAAAAGCTCAGTAAGTAATTCACCCCTTTCGAATTAGCGCATCGGACGAGCAAGTGGGATCACTTGCGAGAGGAAAGATGCGCCAGATTCAAAGTGCCAGAGCAGCTTGTCGACGGTCAGTTGACCGTCGGCTGCTCTAGAGAGATGTAGCAGTCATCCGATCCAGCGGATTACGTCGTATGCCTGAACTGGGCGGTGAAACCCTTTAAGGGCGAGATCGCCCATGGCCCGGGAGTCAACGGCCTGCTCAACAACCGCAATGACCCGCTGACTGACGAGTATGCTGCCAGCTGTGGCTTCACCGCACAGCCGAGCGGCAAGATTTGGGACGCTGCCAATAACCGAATAGTCCCAGCGTTGATCGAAACCAATCCGCCCTATTGTAGCGTGGCCGCGAGCGATACCTATACCGAAACCCAGGGTGTGGCCCTGCTTAAGCCAATGCCTGGTAACCTCGCCCAGTTCATCACGCATCTCTAATGCCATCCGGACAGCTCTTTCCGTATGATCGGCGCATGGCAGGGGATCGTTGAATACGACGAGCAGCCCGTCACCAATAAACCGCTCAAGAGTTCCCTCATATTTGACGATATGCTGCCCCAGACATTCATGATACTCGCTGAGTACCGCCATGACCTCTTCAGGCTCGGCGGACTCGGCGAATGCGGTGAACCCTCTCAGATCACAAAATACC
The DNA here is from genome assembly GCA_964486305.1 of uncultured Aestuariivirga sp. GTDB lineage: Bacteria > Pseudomonadota > Alphaproteobacteria > Rhizobiales > Aestuariivirgaceae > Aestuariivirga. The sequence goes on along the minus strand of CAZAMS010000347.1, from coordinate 3,380 downwards.
ACCGTCACTTCCCGGCGGTGGCTCTCAAGAAGTTTGTCACCTTGTCCCGCCGCCATGACAAGGTCAGCAACCTGTGAAGGCAGGAACCGCCTTAGCCGACTTGCACGTTCGATCTCACCCACCTGCTCGGCAACCGTTTGCTGCAGCGACTGATTCCACGATTCCAGTTTGGCGGCCTGTTCTTCGAGAAGCCGCGCCTGTGCCTCAACAGTGTCATGCAGGGCTTTCTGACGTAACATCGAACGTACCCGTGCCAGAAGGGCAGCATGGTCAAAAGGTTTCGCCAGATAGTCATCACCGCCTGCGTCCAATCCCGCGACAATGTCCTGCGTATCGGACTTGGCGGTGACGAGGATAACGGGTGTAGACCGCAGGAGCGGGTCCGCCTTGAGTTTCCGCACGACATCGATGCCATCGAGTTTAGGCATCAAGACATCGAGAAGGATAAGATCAGGCAGGAATTCGGCGGCCATCGAGAGAGCTTCTTCGCCATCCGCTGCCATCACGACCTCATAGCCATTAGCCTCCAGCCGCACGCGCAGGATTTCCAGGTTCTCTGGCGTATCGTCAACAACCAGGATTCGCGCGGGGCTACGCAAGGGGATCTTCCTGTGGAAGAAACTCGCGAATCTTCTCGAGCAGCAGGCGCGGGCTGAACGGCTTGGCGATATAGCCGTCGCAGCCTGCGGCAAGTGTCTTTGCCTCGTCTCCCGCGAGTGCATAAGAAGTCACCGCAATGATCGGAATGTGTTGGAGCTCCGGGTTCGACTTGATGCGGCGAGAGGCTTCATAGCCATCCATCACCGGCAATTGGATGTCCATCAGGATCAAGTCCGGCTTGTGCTTGGCAGCCATGGCTATTCCCTCAGCGCCGTCCACGGCTTCGAGCAATTCGTAATCCGTGCTGCTCATCAGGTCACGCAGGATCTGGCGATTGTCTTCGGTATCCTCAACCATCAGGATGCGTTTACTCATGCTTCCACCTCTTCTTCGACACTGACCGGCAGCACAACCCGGAACGTCGAGCCGCCGCCTACAGTCGATTCAACTCCAATATTACCTTTGTGCATCTCTACAATGCGCTTCGAGATCGCAAGCCCAAGCCCGGTACCGCCCTTCTCGCGGGTACTGCTGTCATCGACCTGATGGAATTCTTCGAAGATGCGTGCCTGCTGCTCGGGCGCAATGCCAGGGCCTGTATCGCGGACGATGAACTCGAAAAATCCGTTGTTCATCTTCGCGACAATGTCGATCGACCCCTCGTCGGTGAACTTGATCGCATTACCGACAAGGTTGAGCAGCACCTGTGTCAGCCGGCGCTCATCACCTTTGCCAAGTGGCAGATTCTCGGCGACAGCCGTTCTGAGGTCAAGATGCTTGGCGCGAGCCAAAGGCTCTGTTGCCGAAGCAACTGACTTGACAATCTGTGCAACAGAGTAACTGTCGACTGCAAGCTTCAGCTGCCCCGCTTCTATCTTGGAAAGATCGAGCACGTCATTGATCAACCCAAGAAGATGTCTGCCATTTGTCTGGACGCGCGACAATGTCGCCTTTGCCCGCTCCGGCAGCTCACCATAGAGCCCGTCGACAAGCATTTCAGTAAAACCCAACACGGAATTGAGCGGCGTCCGGAGCTCATGGCTCATATTGGCGAGGAACTGCGACTTGTGGCGGCTGGCGATCTCGAGCTGATGGCTCTTTTCATCAATCTCGCTGAACAGCCGCGCGTTCTGGATTGCCAGCACCGACTGGGCCGCGAAGGTTTCCATGAGATGCACGGTCGATTGGCTGAACAGGCCGGTCGTTTTGCGCCGGACGACGAGCGCGCCGACGATCTTGTTGGGGCGCAAAAGCGGCACAGCGAGAAGGCTCCGGTAGCCGGCATCGAGGACGATCTGGTGCACGGGCGAGGAGACGCCTTCGCTGAGATCGGGCTTCTGCACGGGCGCGCGAGTGCGCGCGGCTTCGCCGATCCCCGCGTCCTTCAATCCGACAGCATGGCTCGAGATGGCGGCGATGAGTTCCACGCTCATGCCATAGGTGGCCCTGAGGCGGAATTTCTGCGCCGCCTTGTTGAACACATAGATGGCGCCCGCGTCGGTTTCCGAAAGCTGCACCGCCTTGGTCACGATGGTTTCGAGCACGGTCTTGAGATCGAGCGTCGAATTGACCGCCTGGCTCACTTCGCCCAAGGCCTTCAACTCGCCCACCGAACGGCCAAGCTCGGCCGTGCGCGCCTGGACCTCCTCGAACAGCCGCACATTCTCGATGGCGATCACCGCCTGGTCTGAAAACGTATGAACCAGTTCGATCTCGCGCTGGCTGAAAGGTTGCACATCCGGGCGGCCCAGCGCCAAAACACCTTTCACTTCGCCGTTTCGCAAGAGCGGAACGCCGAGAACCGTCCTGAAGTGGCCGATTTTCTGTCCTTGCGAGTAGGAATAGTCCGGATCGTCGAGCACATCCGGAATATGAACGACGGCCGCGGTCAGTGCCACGCGCCCGGTGACCGATCCTCGTCCTGTATGAAACGGGTTTGCCTGCATGAACTCGTAAGACTCCTGAGTGAACCCGGTCTGCTGAGCCGGCCGGTAGACATCGCCATCGCGCAGGCTGATGATACCCTTCGCGGCGCGGCAAAGTTCGGCGGCGGATTTGACCAGCGTCCCCAGCACGGCATCGAGATCGAACGCCGAACTGCTGATCGTCTTGAGCACGTCGGCCGTCGCCGTCTGCTGCGCCAGCGCTTCGGTCACATCACGGTTGCGCGCCTGAACTTCCTCGAACAGCCGCACATTGCCGATGGCCATCACCGCCTGGTCGGAAAAGGTCTGGATGAGTTCGCTCTGCCGCAGGCTGAACGCGCCTGGCTCCGGCTTGCCCAGGAAGAACACGCCCTCGACCCTGCCCTGGCGCAGGAGCGGTACGCCCAGGAGGGCGCGCGAATCGGTGTACTGCCGGATCGTCGGAAGGTCGTAGTCGGGATCGGCTTCCAGATCGGGGATGTGTTCGACGCCGCCCGACAGCACGACACGCCCCGCAATGAACCTGCGGTCGATCGGCATCACATAGTCGAAGACTCCGATATCGGCCGGCCGCTCCGAAATCCTGACGCTGCCGCGCAACGTCTCGCCCTCACGCAGAAAAATTCCGCCATAGCTGGCGTTGCACAGCTTGGCCGCGGACGTCACCAGTTCATGGAGCACGGCCGGGAGGTCGAAGGCCGAGCGGCTGATGGTCTTAAGCACTTCCGCCGTCGCCGTCTGCTGCTGCAGTGCCTCGGTCACCTCGCGCGTGCGCGCCTGGACTTCCTCGAACAGCCGCACATTGCCGATGGCCATCACCGCCTGGTCGGCGAAGGTCTGGACCAGTTCGATCTC
>CAZAMS010000346.1:0-2248 GCA_964486305.1 uncultured Aestuariivirga sp. | reverse complement strand
GGGTGGACATCACGGTTTCAGGCAAGCGCCCAGGGCAGAGTGCGACGGCTGGCGAAACGTTGAAAATTTCAGCGCAGACCATTGTTGATACCACCGCTCCCTATGACCTCGTTTCCAAGATGCGGGCAAGCTTCTGGGTGCTCGGCCCTCTCCTGGCGCGCTGCGGTGAAGCCAAGGTTTCCCTTCCCGGCGGTTGCGCCATCGGCACAAGGCCCGTTGATCTCCACATTATGGCCATGGAAAAGCTTGGGGCCGAGGTTGAAATTGATTCAGGCTATGTGATTGCCAAGGCCAAAAATGGATTGACAGGCGGGCACATCAATTTTCCAAAAGTCACCGTTGGGGCGACGCATGCCGCATTGATGGCCGCCGTTCTGGCAAAGGGCGACACCATTATCGAGAATGCCGCGCGCGAACCGGAAATTGGCGACGTTGCCGAGTGTCTGGTGAAGATGGGCGCCCGAATCGAAGGCATTCATACCCCAACTTTGAAAATCAGTGGTGTGACAAGCCTCCATGGGGCCGAGCACGAGGTGATTCCGGATCGCATTGAAACCGGCACCTATGCCATGGCTGCTGCCATGACGGGCGGAGATGTTTTGCTCAAAGGTGCGAAGCCCGAAAGCCTTGAATCGATGATTGAGGTTTTGACCCGGGCTGGCATTTCCGTAAAGCGCAGCAACGAGGGACTGCGCATCGAGCGCAACGGGCAGGGAATCGAGCCGGTGAATGTTGACACCGATCCCTATCCCGGATTTCCGACCGACCTTCAGGCGCAGCTCATGGCGCTGATGACCAAGTCCAAGGGCACGGCCATGATCCGCGAAACGATTTTTGAAAACCGTTTCATGCATGTGCAGGAACTGGCGCGGCTTGGCGCTGACATTCATCTGCATGGCGATACGGCAGAGGTTCGCGGGGTGCAAAAACTCACCGGTGCTGATGTCATGGCTACCGATTTGCGCGCTTCGGTTTCGCTGGTGATCGCAGGCCTTGTGGCAGAAGGCGAGACGATGATCCACCGCGTCTATCATCTTGACCGCGGCTTTGAGGCTCTGGAAGAAAAGCTGCAGGCCTGCGGGGCCGATGTCGAGAGGCTTGCGGGAAACTGATTGGTGTTAAGACTTACGGCGCAAGATGCGGAGGATTTGAAGGTCATCTCTGCCTACATGCAGGATGCCCTGGTGCGGCTTGCCGACATTCGCTATCTCGGAAAAACCCGTCAGTTTGCCCTTGTGGCCAACCGTTTTGCCTGGGAGAACCAGCCCAATTCCGAACGGCGCCGCACAGGGCTGCATTTTGAGCATGTCATAAGCGTGAAGCAGCAGGGCATTCTGAGCCTGAAGGGAGATACCATTCTCTCGCTTCTGGCAATTTCCTTTGAACCCGGACAAGACCCATCAGGGACCTTGGTTCTCACATTCTCGGCGGATTGCACCATCAGGCTTGGCGTTGAGTATCTGGACTTGCAATTGAAGGACTTGGGCGGGGCATGGGCTACGGATCTGAAACCCAGCCATGATGTCTAGCGTGTTCCAGCGCTTTCCGTCTAATCTCGTTTCATGACCTCCCAGAAGAAAAGCCGCCTCGTTGCCGTTGATCTCGATGCCAGCATTGGTCCCGGCCCCTCGCCGGAGGCCGATCATGAGCGGCGCGTTGCCATCTATGATCTCCTGGAAGAAAACTCCTTTGGCCTCCTGAACGGAAAGGAAGGGCCTTACCGCCTCCAGCTTTCAACCCAGGACGGGCGACTGCTTTTCGATATCTATAACGAGCGCGAAGAAAAACTGGCGATCATCGGCCTTTCCATGTCGCCGTTTCGCGTCATCGTCAAAGACTACTTCCAGATTTGCGAAAGCTACTATGAAGCGATCCGGCATTCAACGCCGTCACAAATTGAAACCATAGACATGGCGCGGCGCGGCCTGCACAATGAGGGCAGTGAAATTTTGAAGGAGCGGCTCAACGGCAAGGTTGATATCGATTTTGACACAGCGCGGCGGCTGTTCACGCTGGTCTGTGTCCTGCATTGGCGGGGCTAGAGCATGTCCCGCCAAAGTGTGAAGCGGTTTGGCGGCAAGGACATGCTCCAGCATATTAATTTGGCGCGATTCCTTTTCGGCGAAATGATTACATTTCGCCGGGAAGCGCGCTAGGATTTGCCTGTGCCGGGGGATCTCCCAAATGCCGTTCTCTTTGCCTGTACGCAAAATGTTATCCGCTCGCCCATGGCTGCCGCCATCATGAA
>CAZAMS010000345.1:0-22470 GCA_964486305.1 uncultured Aestuariivirga sp. | reverse complement strand
CTACGGCGATTCGGTCGGGACATTCATTTTGCGCGCCCCTGAAAGTGCAACATCCGGGACGCTATCAAAAACTTGCTTTTGGAGGTGGTTTGGCACAAAGAGAGGCGTTAATTCGGAAAAAACTGATTGATCCGGATCATTTCGAAGAATAGTGAACCTGCTATTATTTGCACCGAATTGATCCGCAGCTAGTAAGAGGAGCTGCCTTTGGGCAGTGTGGCAAGAATGGCGAAAAAGTACAAGAAGGAAGCTCAGTTCAAGACGCGGTGGTATCATCGGATGCCACGGTACTGGTTTCAGAAGGATTTGGTGCGCCCAGAGGGTGTGCGGGAAACTCCTGAAGTATTCCGCCTTGATGTTGCACCTGGGGTTAAGGCCAACAAGAAGCCGCCAGTTCGCATTTTTCTTGGCACCGAGGCCGGCCAGTTTCGTGCCGAACGTGTGTTTGTCTGGTCTGTCATGCAGGTGCGCGATCCGGCGCGGGTCTATGAAATCTACTTCATGAAAGACCTTAAAGGCTATGACCGTACGGGCTGGAAGACCGGCTTTACCAACTACCGCTATGGCATTCCAACAATGGGCGGGGGCAAGGGCCGTGCCATTTATAATGATGTTGACCAGCTTTATCTCGCTGATCCCGGCAAAATGTTTGACCTCGATATGGGGGGCGCTGGCATGCTTTGCATTACCGAGCGTGAAACTTCCGTCATGCTGATCGACTGTGAAAAAATGATCAAGTACTGGACATTAGACCATGCCCAGCAAGGAAAGAAGCACGGGTTTTTCCGCGACACCATTCATGCGAACAAGCTGTGGGGCCGGTTGCCTGCCGAGTGGAATGCGCGTGATGATGAATTCACCGCAGACAAATCCAAATGTTTCCATTTTACAACCCTGCAAACTCAGCCATGGCAACCTTTTCCGGATGTATTGCGCTATGAACCACATCCCGATAGTGAGGTTTGGTTCTCACGCGAGCGCGCGGCGGACGCGGCTGGCTTCAGCGTGTTCACAAAGGACAAGCCGAGCCGCCGTTATGGCGAAATTCTTGACCAGTATCGCATGCTGCATAACCAGGGCGCAAAGAATCTGAACATGACGGCGGTGGAGACTTTTGATGGCCACTCGCGGCGCAAGCATGAAAATGACATTTTAGGACTGATCAAGGAAACAGGAACTCACAGTTTGCTTGATTTTGGCGCGGGCAAGGGCGTTGGCTACAAGCCTTCCAAAGCAAAGGGTGCTGCACCTTCCCAGCGGATTAACCCCGCCTGGCCCGGCGTTCAGGTTACCTGTTATGATCCCGGCTTTGGGCCCTTCGCCAAAACCTATTCCGGAAAGTTTGGCGGCGTGATTTGCACCGATGTGCTGGAACACGTTCCTGACGAGGATATTCCCTGGGTTATAGCTGAGCTTTTCAGATCGGCTGACAAGTTCGTTTATGCGAGCGCTGCTTGCTATCCCGCGCGCAAGAAACTTCCAAATGGGCAAAATGCCCATATTACGCAGCAGCAGCCGGAATGGTGGAACGGATGGTTTTCGCTTGTGGCGCGGCGTTATCCCAACATCAGGTGGCGTCTGTGCGCAGTTGAGAAGGGCGCATTTGGCAAGACCAAGCAGTTCTTCGAAGGCAACGCGCAGGTGGCGAAGGCGGCATAATCGGATGCTTCAATATAACCAGATGAAGTTTGATTACGAGCCCTATCCCATAGGGATTGCACGGCCCGCGCTGGCGCCAGATTTCTATCGCGCCCTCGTAGAGGAGTTTCCGCCGGCGAAGCTGTTTGAATACAAGGCGGAGAAAGGCGGAAAATACTCGCTTTCGCAGGTCAATCATGCCAAGGAGTATGCCCGATTTATCAAGTCTTCAGCACCCTGGCAGAAGTTTTATGACTACATCAAATCCAAAAACTTTATTGACGACGCATTGCGAATGCTCAAGAGCCATGAAATTGACCTTGGGTTTCCTTCACCCGGCAGGCTCGACCAGATTTACCTGAAGATGCGCGCACTCAAGCGCGGCAATCCCATTCCGCATTTTCCAAAGCTGAAATCCCGCTTTGAATTTTCGGCGATGCCGACAACAGGCGGAAATATCCTTCCGCATACGGACCATCCCAAGAAGGTCATCACCATGGTCATCCCCATGCTTCGCGATGATGAATGGAAGGATGAGTGGGGCGGAGGAACAACAGTTGTCTGGCCCAATGACAAGAAGAAGATTTTCAACCGGATGAACAGCTATCTGGATTTTGACAAGGTCAAGCGGCTTAACACCTATCCGTTTGAATCCAACCAATGCCTTGTATTCATCAAGACAAGCAATTCGTGGCATGCCGTTTGGCCGATGACGGGAAAAGATCCAAACACTCTGCGCAAGACCTTGACGATCAATATCGAGAGCAGCTGACAGGAAAACGATCTACATGGCAAGTGGCACGCACGAACAGTTTGACAAGCGCGATGACGTGAAGGCGCCGTCAGAGAGGTCTTTCGGCATCACCTTTGCCGTGGTCTTTGCCCTGCTTGCAGCGTTTTCCTATTGGCACCGCGGCGCGGGCAATACGTTCTACGTCACGCTTGCCGTATCGGGGATATTTGCGGTTGTCACGCTTGTGGCGCCGCGGATTTTACGTCCGCTCAACCTGATTTGGCTGAAGTTTGGATTGCTGCTGCACAAGGTTGTTAACCCAGTGATCATGGGAATTCTGTTCTTCGGAATTTTCACTCCGATGGGCGTTGTCATGAGGGTATTCGGCGTTGATTTTTTGCGCACGAAGCGGAAGCTGGCGATGGAAAGTTACTGGATCGCAAAAGGCGACGAAAACATTCCCGACAGTTCAATGAAAAACCAGTTTTAGGAGCCACCATGTCATTCATCAGCGAACTTTGGGCCTTCTTGCGGGCGCGCAAGAAAATGTGGATGTTGCCGATTATCATCATTGCGCTGCTGCTTGGCGGCCTGGTGATTTTGACTAAGGGCTCTGCCGTAGCGCCCTTCATTTACACAATATTCTAAGCAGCATGAGAATTCTTGGAATTTCATGTTTCTATCATGACAGCGCTGCAGCGCTGATTGAGGACGGCCGGATTGTCGCTGCAGCACAGGAAGAAAGATTCACGCGCAAAAAGCATGATGATGATTTTCCCGTCAATGCCATTCGCTATTGCATCGGGCGGGGTGGTGCTGGTGCCGCTGGCATTGACCATGTGGTGTTTTATGAAAAGCCCTTCATCAAATTCGAACGGCTGATTGAAACCTATCTCATGCATGCACCGAAGGGGTTTGGTTCATTTCTTAAAGCCATGCCGCTATGGTTGAAGGAAAAACTTTTCCTCAAGCGGCTGATACTGGAGAATCTCGATCTCATTGAAGAGAGTGCGGACTGGCGTTCAAAGCTGCTTTTTTCCGAACACCACTTGAGTCATGCTGCCAGTGCGTTCTATCCCTCACCGTTCGATAAGTCGGCTATCCTGACGATGGACGGTGTTGGCGAGTGGGCAACAACATCGGCAGGGATAGGCGATGGCTCAAAGATCACAGTGGAGCGCGAAATCAGGTTTCCGCATTCCCTCGGCTTGCTATATTCCGCCATGACCTATTACACCGGGTTCAAGGTGAATTCAGGCGAGTACAAGGTGATGGGATTGGCGCCCTATGGCACGCCAAAATTTACCAGGACAATTCTCGACAACCTGATTGACCTTCGCGACGATGGATCATTTCAGCTCGATATGAGCTATTTTGATTACTGCACGGGGCTTCGCATGACCAATGGGAAGTTCGACTCCCTGTTTGGCGGTCCCGCGCGCAAGCCAGATGAACTGCTCACCCAGCATCATATGGATCTGGCCGCATCAATCCAGGATGTGACGGAAATTGCCGTGTTACGCATGGCGAATTATTTGGCCAGGGAAACGGGTCAGCGCAACTTATGCCTTGCAGGCGGAGTGGCGCTGAACTGCGTCGCCAATGGCAAGGTGCTGCGCGAAGGCAAATTTGAAAATATCTGGGTTCAACCAGCTGCCGGTGACGCTGGAGGCGCGCTGGGGGCGGCCCTTGCTGCCTATCATCTTCATTGTGAAAAGCCGCGCGTGGTGCAGAAGTCGCCGGACGCGATGTCCGGCTCCTATCTCGGGCCTGAATTCACGCGCGCCGAAGTTGAGAAGGGGCTGAACGAATCGGGTGCCCGGTTCACCTGGGTTGAAAAAGATTCTGATCTGGTCAAGAAGGTGACGGCAGCACTGGTCGAAGGCAAGGCCGTGGGCTGGATGCAGGGACGCATGGAATTTGGCCCGCGGGCCCTTGGCAACCGCTCCATTCTGGGTGATCCGCGCTCGCCAACCATGCAAAAACTGTTGAATCTCAAGGTCAAGTTCCGTGAATCGTTTCGCCCGTTTGCGCCTTCCGTGCTGCGCGAGGATGTGAGCGACTGGTTTGAAATGGGGTGCGACAGCCCCTACATGTTGCTCGTCGCTGATGTTGTTGAGGGCCGCCGCCGCAAGATCTCGGAGGCGGAACAGAAGCTTTTTGGCATCGACAAGCTCAACGTGGTGCGCTCGGAGATTTCGGCGGTCACCCACGTGGATTTCTCGGCCCGGGTGCAGACTGTGCACAGGGAAACCAATCCCCGGTATCATGCGCTCATTTCCTCTTTCCGCGACAAGACTGGGTGCCCGGTTCTGGTCAATACCAGTTTCAATGTGCGCGGCGAACCCATTGTGTGTTCACCCGCTGACGCATTTCGCTGTTTCATGGGAACGGATATTGAAATGCTGGTTTGCGGCAATGCAGTTCTTCTTAAGGAAAGCCAGGACCAGAACCTGAAGCTTGACTACAAAAATGCCTTTGAGCTTGACTAAACTGAACTGAGTGACTGGACATAGAACGATGCTGAACTACAACAAGGTTGAAATGCGCTATGAGCCCTATCCCCTGGCCGTGCTGCGGCCGGCGCTGGATGGGGATTATTACAGTCTCCTGGCGGACAACTTTCCCGACGAAGGCCTATTTGGCACTTTGCCGAAATTTCCCTACAAGCTCAGCCTTTCGGAGAAGTGGGCGCCCGACAATTACGCGCGGTTCCTGCACGGCAACAAGGTGTGGAACGATTTTCATTCCTTTGTGAAGAGCGATGAGTTCATCCGCAATACGGTTGAATTTCTGAAAAACAACCATGTTGACCTGCCCCTGAGTGAGGCGTTTGAAACGGGTTCTGCGAAGATGAAGCGCATGATCAAATCCATCGCGCACGGCAATCTTCCCTCGCGCGGGCTGAAACTGCGTAGCAGGTTTGAATTCTCATCCCTGAAGGCAGACGGCGGCATTGTGGAACCGCATACGGATGCGCCGCAAAAAGTTATTACACTTGTCTTTTCAATGGTAAAAAATGGAGAATGGGACACATCCTATGGTGGAGGCCTTGATGTAAACCGCGCGAAGGACACGCGTTATGCCTACAATTGGCTTAACAAGGTTGTTCCCTGGGACGCGATTGAAGTGGTTGATACAGTGCCCTTTGTACCCAATCAGTGCACGGTCTTCGTGAAAACCCACAACTCGCTCCATTCAGTCCGTCCGATGACGCAGAAGGGCTCAAAGGCACTCCGCAAGTCAGTGACTGTAGTAATTGAGAGGGATGAGTAACATCCGGTCCAAATTGCCTTTGACTTGAACTTTAGAAGTCGAAATAGATAAACTTGGCAGAATTGCCCTGGCTCAACGTCAATGCAACAGTCCAAAGAAATGCCAGGAAAGGTATGGCGACTGCCCATGATATGCGGCCCAAGCCAAACCGCACAAGGGCGTGGCGATCAAACCTGTGCGTTAGCAAGAACAATGCCAATAGTGTCAACGCGAAGGCGTTGGCCTGTATGTCCGCGGATAGGTTTTCCCAACTCGCCACGAAGGGTCCTTTCAGCACTCTGAGTGCCGATGCCAGATCAGGGGCGCGGAAAAAGACCCAAGTCAGCGTTACAAATTGAAAAGTGATAATCACTGCAACCCATTGTGGCAGCCTTATCCCCAAAGCTCTGAACCGGTGAACAAAGACTAGCGCACATCCATGCAGTAATCCCCATATTAAAAAAGTCCAATTCGCGCCATGCCAGAAACCCCCAATCGCCATGGTCACAAGCAAGTTTATACTTCTCCGTGAAGGACCATATCGGTTGCCGCCCAAAGAGATGTATAAATAGTCGCGCAGCCAATGGGACAAAGTGATGTGCCATTGGCGCCAAAACTCGATGATTGATGTTGCCGTATATGGTCGGAGGAAATTTGTTGGAAGGCGAATGCGGAGAATATAGGCCAGCCCTATGGCCATATCGGTATAGCCACTGAAGTCGCAGTAGATTTGCGCCGAGAATCCGTAAATTGCCAATATATACCCAAACGCCGAAGGGTCCGCTCCTTGAGCAAATACTGGCTCCACGATGGCGGCCAGTTGATCAGCTATGACCAGTTTCTTAAACAGGCCAAGCGTGAAAATACCTGCACCCGTAAGAAATCTTGCACCAATTGCTGCACGCAACTGTTTGAGTTGTGGCATCAATTCATGAGGTCGGAGAATGGGGCCTGCAATGAGATGAGGAAAGAACATTACGTAGGCGAGCACTATGGATATCTGCTTCTCCGGAAGGTAACGTCGGCGATAAACGTCGACGACATATGCAATTGCTGTAAAGGTGATGAATGATATGCCGAGCGGTAGGCTGAATTTCAGCGAGACAAATCTCTCCGGCGAATTTTGACCACCCAACAAGGATGCAAAATTTACAGCAATAAAATACGAGTACTTGACCGCGATCAAAGGCGCAAGAATGAGTGCTACAACTGCAATCAGGCGCCTGCTCCTAGCGCGCAAATCTTTCGTCGCTTCCATCCACGATACACCAATAAAAGCGAGCGCAGTTAGCAGATATGGGACCCAAAGGTAGTCGAGCCGCCACCATGAATAGAACACTGACCCGCCTGCGATAACCAAATAGATGCGGTGTTTTTCCGGAACGATAAAATGCAGCAGCAGGTATCCTGCAAAGAACACAAAGAACTGCAATTCGCTGAAGAGCATTATTTACTTCCCGCCTGCTGGTTAAGGCGCAACTTGGAGTATGGGAAAGAGTTGATCAGCCATGATCTTTTGACCCAATGCGTTGGGATGGGGATCACCCGGCATGGCCCAAATTTCTTCTGGCTTAAGATTGGCAAATCCAGGAAGCAAGTCAACATAGGTGTAGCCGAGTTCGGTGGATAACTGCCTCATTTGCCCATGAATTGCACCGAAGGGATAATTCGTCAGATTGTGAACATCCGGAACCATGGCAAAGTAGATTCTTATGTGTTTTTCCCTGGCATAGTCCGCAAGCTTTTTCAGTTCGGCTTTCATGGTTTGGAAACCGGGTTGCGAAGAGTCATAAACCGACTTGTAGTGTTCCTCCAAAATGTTCTCGCCGTGTGCGGCGAACGTATTCTGAACAGCGGCCCAGATTGTCACCGCCAATTCGCTATTGCGCAACAGAATGTTTCCACCACCCGGCTCCAGCATTTCGGCATCGCGAAGAAAATAGTGGACCACAATATCTGTTGGTTCCAAATCCTTCAGGTTTCGAAGGAAGTTTTCAGTGTAGCGCTGGGTATTGTAGTTTCCAACACCCGCATTCAGCATTTGGGCGGGCATTCCTTTCTGCTGAAACATTTTTTCCAGTCTGGCGGTCATTGTTTCCGGTTCTGCAACGCCCCATCCCAATGTAATTGATCCGCCAAGAAACAAGATCCGGCGTCCACCTTGGGGTAACGGCGGCACGGGACTTCCGCGTAGGCCCCACTCATTCAATTGGATATCCACTGATTGCAAGACAGCTGATCTATCTTTGAGATGTTCGTGACCAAGTTCCGGTGATGAGCTTGGCGTTTTTAACTCACGGGCATATCTCCACATCTCGATGTTGTAGTTTTTCATCGAACTGTTGTTAAATCGCAGAACAGCCTCAGCGGCACCCAGGCTGACGGCGAGTGAAACAGTAAACAGCACGATGGATGCGATAGTATTCCGGATTATCACACTTCCACTTTCTTGATCAATTTAGCCTTCATTTGTTTACTGATTTACACAAGTGTGCAGCGCTGTAAAGAATTTCGGTGGTATTCTGGAAGGTTTCGCTTCCTTGCTTTGAAATCTCATTTCCCTGAAGGTTACGAGGCTATTTGGCTGCGGATTGATCAAGAATAGCCTTTAGTCGTTGGGCGAGCAGGGCGTTACCGGCGGGAGAGGCGTGGCCGTGGTCAAGCAGAAGGTACTCGTTTCCGTCAAACGCGTCTCTAATGTCGGTAAACCATTGGGGGCCGCGCTCGTTCAACTTGGTTATAACAAGGGGCATGACAGCATCAGCTTCGGCTTTCTCAAATGCAAATCCCGCATCATGAAGGTCAAGATAGTCTATGCGGGGATTTCCGAAATATGCAGATGGTTGCACAAAGAGGTGGAACCGCCCGCCATATGCATCGACCAGCGTGCGCATCATTTCAAAATTTTTTACCATGAGTTCGGCGACTTCTTCGGCCCGTTTTGGGTCATTGCTGCAACCTGGAATTCTCGCATCTTTGCTATTGACCAAGGCGTTTGAAGCAAGAGCGAACAGGGGGGCGATGAGATTGTTGTAAAGATAGTTCCTATTGGCAGTTCGGTCGAGCGCGCCTTGTATCCGCCTCTCAGTGCCGTGGCTGTTCAGTCGCGTAGTGAGGGCCAGATTGCAATGAACGTTAATGTCGTTGAGACCTCCGTAGAAAATGACATTCCGAGGCGCTCTCCCGGTATTGACCTGTGTGATTAAGTCAATTAGGTTTTGCATAGACGTATAACCGCGCTCGCCATAATTTTTTACAACGAATTGCCGGGTGATTTTGTCAAATTGTGCGGGAAGTGTGTTGTTGTCATCAACGCCCGTACCCCATATTGTTGAACTTCCGTAGAATCCAAGTGCCTGCGCATCAGGCGCATTGTCTGTTCCAATGGTGTGAGTGCGATATCCATTTTCGTCGATGTGGAGGTTTTCGCTGGTGTATTGGGGCTGGCGCCATTCTGTGAAGGGCACATAGATTGAGTCTGAATTTCTCTGGTCGCGGTAGATGCGCCTTGCTCGTTCGTGATCCTGGTAACTTGGCAAATCTGCGCGTTTATCGTTCTTGGGAACGAAGGATTTGGCAAAATTGTAACCATCGCCCACGAGGGAAAACAGGAAGAGCAATACCAAAACCATGCCAATCAATACGGCGATATTGCCGGCAACAAGACGGCCGGCTGCTGCCAATTTCATGTTCCAACCCCTGTAATAGTGGCTTCACGCATACCCATTTACTTTGCAGACTTGTGCTTGCCGCCTGCAAAGCGGACGTGATAGATGCAGTTTCGGGTATGAGGGTATAAGAATAATAACTGCGGGCGGCAATGTCTTTTTGGATATTCCAGAGGCCAATTGTTCTGCAGGATTTCACTGGACGCCACAAAAATGTTCGACACACTGCATAGACATATTGGCACCTTCCTTTTTGGCGAGGCCAAGTACAACCGTTCAAGATACAAGCGCGCCAAGCGAATTGCGCAGCACTTTGGCTATGAGGTCTATAAACCGCACCTGATCTGGCTGCAGGACGGGGATTATGTGAATGCCAAGGCTGAGGCCGCGAGGCGTGAAATCGTCGGCATTCCGAATGACCGTTGTTATGTGTTGCTTGATCTTGCGCGCGCGACAAGGGGTATCAAGGGCGATGTCGCCGAATGCGGCGTTAGGCACGGCAAGTCCAGCCTGTTTATTCTTTCGGGCATTGGCACCGGAAGCGGTAGGAAGTTTCATGTCTTTGATTCATTCGAAGGGCTTTCAGAACCCGGCTCTTCCGACCGTAATGAATTTGGGGATACGGTTTGGGCGCATGGCGAGTTGGCGGTTCAGGAACAGACCGTGCTGAACAATCTGCGCGGCTTTGATATACCTATTGAACTGCACAAGGGCTGGATTCCGGACCGGTTCAAGGATGTGAAAAGCAGCAAGTTTGCTTTCGTGCACGTGGATGTGGATCTCTATGAGCCGACCCGGGACAGTTTTGCATTTTTCTATCCGCGGATGTCAAAGGGGGGCGTCATGATCTGTGACGACTATGGCTCGGCCTATTGCCCTGGCGCCAAAAAGGCCGTTGACGAGTTTTTCGCCGCAAAACCGGAACGTGTCATAGCTTTGCCGACGGGACAGTCCTTGGTGATCAAGGAATAACCGAAGTCCGATGATTTCATAAATTGACTTTGAACTAAGTGCAGAGGCTCGTGAATTTTTTGCTCACGTCAATGTTTGTAGCTTGCCCGTGCTTTCGCGCGCAATCAGGCGAAAACCCAGGTCAATCTGGCGCTGTTCCGGCCTGTTGCCGCTGCCGCGGATAATCTCAAGAATGATTTCCGCCGCACGGTGCGCCATCTCGTAGCGTGGTGTCGCAATTGAAGTGAGTGAGGGATAGGAACAGGCCGAAACTTCGAGATCATTGAAGCCGATGATCGACAAGTCCTCGGGCACGCGAATGCCGCGCCGCTGGCATTCAAACAATACGCCCAATGCCAGGTTGTCGTTGCCGCAAAAAACCGCCGTTGCCTTTGGCCAGCGCGCCAGCAGCTCCGTGAGCAACTGGCCGCCAAGCGGAACGCTTGAAGGCTGGTCAAGGGAGATCACCATGGGAACCGCGTTAAATTCTTCCACCGCCTGCATGTATCCTTCGATACGCTTGCGCGACCGAGAATCATGCGGCGCTGAAATCTGCCCGACATGGGTGTGGCCGAGATCGAACAGATGGCGCGCCGCCGCATAACCGGCACCGACCTGCGAAAGGCCAATATTGATGTCGATTGGTGTGTCCGTCATCTCCATGGTTTGCACAACGGGAATGCCAGCCTGCTGCAATGATTTGCGCGCCTGCGCTGTCTGGCCTATTCCGGCCAGGATGATCGCCTCCGGAAATTGCCCAAGCATCGTGGCAATCGCTTTTTCCTCACGGCCCGGAAGATAATGGGAATTGAGCACCAGCACCTGGAAACCCGCCGGAACAAAGACATCGTGGAGTGCCCGCAAATAATCACCGAACACACCATTGGTGAGCGAGGGAACGATCACACCAATGCGTCTTGTGCGCGACGAGGCAAGAGCGCTTGCCAGTTGATTGGGTATGTAGGCGAGCTCGCGAACAGCACTGTCAACCCGCGCCCGCAGATCGGCAGATACCATCTCGGGCTTGCGCAACACGCGGGATGCGGTGACAGCGCTCACCTTGGCCCGCGAAGCCACGTCATCGAGAGTAATGCGGCGGGATTTGCCCCTCGGCAGGATCGTCATGTCGCGTTCTTGTTTGTTAAAGTATCGTCCATCATTATTGACAGCGCTTTCATCATACAATATGCTATTTCAATCAAGTGTAATAAAATATGCTTGGTGTAAACAATAATAACGCGTCCATTGAGTCCAAAAAAAGTAAGTATATTTTTTGGGATTCAAGATGAGATCGCGTATTAATTAAATTCCAGGGAGGAATTACAATGAAATCAATGTCACATCTACGGCGCTTTGCAAGTATTGGCGCCATTCTTGCTGCCGGAATTGCATTCGGCGGCATGGCACAAGCAGCAGGTCCTGAAATTGTTGCAGGTCCTGGCGCCGAACCGGAATGCTTCAAGCCGGTATCGGCCGACACCAAATATTTCCAGTGGCCTGCAAAGGCTGGTCCATACCGCATCGCGCTTGTCAATGGTTTCATTGCCAATGATTGGCGTGTGCAGATGATCAGGGTGGCCAAGGCCTATGCCGACCAGGCGAGCGTCAAGGCTGACCTGAAGGAATTCAAGGTCATTTCAGTTGGCGAGGATATTGCTGCACAGATCGCAGCCGCAAACAATTTCATTGACCAGGGTTTCGACGCCATCATTGTCAACGCCAACAATTCGGCGGCCTTTGGAGCCGTCGTCAAGAAAGCCAACGAAGCAGGTGTTGTCCTGCTCTCGTTCGACAACATCATTGATGATCCAAACAACATCCAGATCAACGTTGATCAGAAGGGACTGGGCGTCACCGCCGCCGAGTTCCTCCTGAATGAAACGAAGGCTGATCCGGCCACATTCCTCCACGTTCGTGGTCCGGCTGGACAGCCGGTCGATGCCGCCCGCCAGGCAGGCTTCACCGAGGCCATCGCCAAGTCCGGCCGTAAAGTTGAAGTCGTTGAAGTTGTCGGCAACTGGGCACCTGGCGATGGACAAAAAGTCACCGCCGATGCAATCGCTGCAGGCGGCAAGTTCGACGGCATCTATGTACAGGGCGGTTCGCAGGGTGCGGCTACCGCCATGATCGACGCCGGCAAGTTCATTGTGCCGATGTCGGGCGAGGATGAGAATGCCTTCCGCATGTTGTGCAATGCCAACCACGACAAGGGCTTGCACTGCCAGTCGGGTGGCACGGGCCCAGCCCAATCCGCAGTGACGATCAAGACGGCCATCGCAGCCCTCAAGGGTGAAAAGATCCCGCAGAGCATCGCCCTGCCGACCTCCATCTCCTTCGCACCCTATAAGGAGGGCGTAGAGGTCTTCCCAGAACTTCCAGGCAGCCTCTTCACTGGCAATAACTTTCCAGATTGCAAGATAGGCTTCACCAACGAGGAAATTGCAGCACAGAGTGGTGACAACAACTAGACAGTCATGACACAAGGGGCACTACGAGCGAAAACATTGCCCGTAGTGCCCATTTGTTTGAAGGAGGGGAGACAACAATGACTGTCGCTACTTCGCCTCTGCTGCGCATGGAGGCGATAACCAAGCACTATGGCGGCGTAAGGGCGCTTGAGGACGTCAGCTTTCAGTGCGACAGGGGCAGAATCCATGCGCTTCTCGGCGAAAACGGAGCAGGCAAATCTACCTTGATCAAGATTCTTGCGGGCGTTGTTCAATCGGATTCGGGTCAAATCATCCTTGACGGAAAGCCCATATCATTCGCCAGCCCTGCGGCGGCAAATGAGGCGGGGATCGCCTGTATTTTCCAGGAGTTATCACTTCTCCCCGACCTCAGCGTCGCCGATAATATCGCCATCACCCGTCCACCCAAGCGCTTCGGGCTGATTGACCACGGCGCACAGAGACGGTTGGCCGAGCAGGCGCTTGCGAGGGTAGGCGGCGAGGACATCCACCCCCTGGCGCCAGTCGGCGACCTTCCGCTTTCAAGGCGGCAGATGGTGGAGATCGCAAAGGCGCTCGCCCGCAACCCAAAAATTCTCATTCTCGATGAAGCAACCTCGGCGCTGACCGCAGCGGACGTGACCAAGGTTTTCAGGATGCTCAAGCAATTGAAGGCCGATGGTATGGCGATTATCTATATTTCGCACCGTATGCACGAGATCGCCGAGCTTGCCGATGATTGCACGGTCTATCGCAACGGTCGCTACGTCGGAACCTTCGCTGCCGGGACCAAGAGCGACGACGCCATCGTTGAGATGATGATTGGCCGCGAATACAGCAGTGTATTCCCGCCGTTGCCGGAAAAGAACAGCGACGGACCATCTAGGCTGTCCCTTAAGGGTCTGTCATGGGCAGGCCAGCTGAACGACATCAGTCTTGATATCAAGGCGGGTGAGGTTGTGGGTCTCGGCGGCCTTGACGGTCAGGGACAGCGCCAGCTCCTGCTTGCCCTGTTTGGAACGCTGATTGGTGTGACCGGAACAATCGAGATCGACGGCAAGACGGTAAAGTTGTCCAACCCTGGACGTGCCAAGTCGGAGGGCGTTGGCATGGCGCTGATCCCCGAGGATCGCAAGAACGAGGGCCTGATGCTGCCAATGTCGGTCCGTGACAACCTCTCATTTGCCTCAATTGAAGGCTTCAGCCGCTTCGGCATCATTGATCGCAAGGCCGAGGCTGCGGCAATCGACGACATGATCAAGCTCCTCAATATCCGTGTCGGCGACATCGACGGGCCTGTCGCTTCGCTCTCTGGCGGCAACCAGCAGAAAGTCGTGATCGCCAAGTGGCTGATGACCAAGCCGCGCATCATCCTGCTCAATGATCCGACCCGCGGAATCGATGTCGGCACCAAACAGGAGCTCTATGACCTGTTGCGGCGCCTTGCCGAAGGCGGGGCCGCAATCCTGTTCTACTCAACCGACTATGACGAACTGATTGGCTGCTGCGACCGCGTGCTGGTTTTCTACAATGGCACGATTACCCGCACCCTCGAAGGCGCTGCCCTCACCGAGCATAATCTTATCGCCTGTGCCCATAACCTGCCACCCTCGACCGCGACCGAAGTGGCTCAAATATTTGCCACGGAGGCCGCCTCATGAGTGCCGAAAGCGAAGCATCCGGTAATGGCCGGCGTTCGTGGGAAGCCTGGGGCCATTGGTTCACCGCCCAGCGCGGCCTCTTGATTTCGGTAGCGATCTTTGCCGCCATGTTTGCCTTCTATGGCTGGAAACAGGAAGTCGGGCTTTCCGCCAGCATGGTGAATACGGCAGCCAACAAGGGCGCCCTCCTGGCCCTTGTTGCCATGGCGCAGACCATTCCGGTGCTCACCGGCGGCCTTGATCTGTCGGTGGGCATGGTCTTCGTGCTCACCAACTGCCTTGCCGCATCCGTCGTCAACGGCGATCCCCGCATGACGGCGCTCGGCATCATCCTGGTGCTCATCGTCGGTCTGGTCTGCGGCATTGTTAATGGGCTTATCGTTGTCTATGGCCGCCTGCAGCCCATCATTGTGACACTTGCTACAGGTGCCATTTATTTTGGCATCGCCCTTGCCCTGCGCCCGGAACCTGGTGGATCGGTGAATTTTGAGTTTGCCGATTTTATGACCCGGTCCTATTTCAAAGTGCCCGTATCGGTAATGCTTCTTCTGGCGGTGGTGTTTTTCGTCTGGATTCCCTACCGGCGTTCGGTCTTGGGCCGTGCCGCCTATGCGATAGGCTCTTCAGAACATGCCGCCTATATGTCCGGCGTGCCGATCACGCGGGCGAAAATTCTGGCCTACGCACTCTCCGGTTTCCTTGCTGCGATTGCCGGCCTGCTCTTAACCGCTCTCACCTATTCGGGCGCTGCGAAGGCATCGCTTGGCGCAGATTACACGCTCAACTCGATTGCCGCTGTCGTCATCGGCGGCACCTCGCTTTTTGGTGGCGCAGGAAGTGCCATCGGATCGATCTTCGGTGCCTTCGTCATGCGCACGGTCGGTGACCTTCTCATCGTCTTTGATATCAACCCGGTGCTGCAGCCATTGTTTGTCGGCATCGTGCTGCTGTTGGCTGTCAGCCTCGGCTCGCTGCGGCTCCTGCGCATCAAGAACAAGCTCGATCTTTATCGGTGAGGAAAAACAGCAACCAATGGCCACGATGGTGATGAAGCGGCTCGACAAAGCAACGGCAATCGCCTTCGGCTGTATCATCCTGCTCCTCGCCATTGGTGCCATCGCCGAGCCAAACTTTCTGTCTGCTGACTACCTCCTCCAGCAACTCCAGACGGCCTCGTTTCTTGGCGTTATCGCCACGGGCGTCATGCTCGTCATTCTCCTCGGTCACATCGACCTGTCGATCCCTTGGACCATCTGCATCGGCGGCATGATGGCGACCGGTGCGACCGGCTTCTTCGGAGAAGCGCTTGGTCCGCTGGTGGCCATACCCTTTGGTATCACCTGCGGGGCCGCCCTAGGCCTCGTCAACGGCCTTGGTGTTGCTTACCTGCGGGCACCTTCGATGATCTTCACGCTCGGCATGAATGCCGTGGCCCAGGGCCTGATGGTCTTTCATACCGGAGGCTTCGCCCCCCAGGACCGCGGGCTTCCGATAATGCGCGAGCTCGCCACCGGGCGCCTCATCCCCGGTGTGCCAAACCCGCTTCTCATCTGGCTGGTAGTGGGAATTGCGACTGTTTTCATGCTGACCCGCACCGCCCTTGGCCGGCGGATCTATGCCATTGGAAACAAGGAACGCGCCGTCTATCTCTCAGGCGTTGATACCCGCCGCGTCCTGCTGATTTGCTTTATGATCTCCGGTGCCTGCGCCGCGGCGGGTGGCATTCTGCTCGCCGGTTGGGCCAACCGCTCCTATCAGGCCATGGGCGATCCCTATCTCCTGCCGACAATCGCAGCAATCGTGCTCGGCGGAACCAATGTCCTCGGCGGGCGGGGCAGCTACATCGGCACCGTCGCCGGCGTCATCCTGATCACGCTGCTGCAATCGATCCTGTCAGTAATTCAGCCGCAGCTGTTCTTTGCCGACCTCGGCTTCCGGGTGCCTGCCGAAGTCTTCCGCCAGATCGTTTTCGGCGTCGTCATTATCGTCATGTTGCTGCTATATGGACGCGAACGGCTTCAACGTTGAGAACTGAGGTTTCTATGATTCCCGATAATGCCTGTTTGGTTGCCCGAGTCTCTGTTCCTAATGTCGGTCCCTGCATCGCACACGTTGACGGCGAAAATCTCATTGATGTCACCGCCAGTTTCCCAACCATGCGCGATCTCTGCGAGCACATGAATCCCGCAGCAGCAGTGAGAGCGGTCAAAGGAAGTAGTATTGGCGCCGTTGCTGATATCCTGGCCAACACCGCTCCCGATACCCGCATCAAAACCAAACCCTGGCTTCTCACACCCGTTGACCTGCAAGCCATCAAGGCAGCGGGTGTGACCTTCGTCGTATCCATGCTGGAACGCGTCATTGAGGAAAAGGCGCGTGGCGATGCCAATGCGGCCATAACAATCCGCACCCATATCCGCGATCTCGTCGGCGATGACCTGCGCAAGTTGAAACCCGGTTCGCCCGAAGCTGCCGCGTTGAAAGAGACACTCATCAAGGCCGGAGCCTGGAGCCAGTATCTCGAGGTCGGCATCGGACCGGATGCGGAAATTTTCACCAAGGGCCAGCCCATGTCAGCGGTAGGCACCATGATGGATGTGGGCGTGCATCCGAAATCCACCTGGAACAATCCAGAACCGGAAGTAGTGCTCGTAGTCTCGTCAAAGGGAATCATTGTTGGCGCAAGCCTTGGCAACGACGTTAATCTCCGAGACGTCGAGGGCCGGTCAGCTTTGCTTCTCGGCAAGGCGAAGGACAACAACGCCGCCACGGCCATTGGCCCCTTTGTAAGATTGTTTGATGACAGGTTCACCCTCGACTCCGTGCGCAAGATGGACCTCTCTCTGAACGTCGAAGGCACCGATGGCTTCAAGATGACAGGCCGCTCTTCGATTGCGCAAATCAGCCGGGACCCGGCCGATCTCGTGGCCCAGACCATCAACGCCCATCACCGCTATCCCGATGGTTTTGTCTTGTTCTTAGGGACCATGTTTGCGCCAAGCGATGACCGCGACGTTCCAGGACGCGGCTTCACTCACAAAACCGGTGACATCGTGACTATTTCCACGCCGGAACTTGGAGCATTGGTCAACCGCGTTGTGCCGACTGACAAAGCCGAACCGTGGACCTTCGGCACCGCAGAACTCATGCGCAATCTCTCGGGGCGCGGCCTACTCTAGTTTTTCCTCGCCCCCCTTGGGAGGTCGCTGCAACATTGGCCCTCTCCCGTGCGGCACGCATGGGAGAGGGTGCCCGACAGGGCGGGTGAGGGCTCTTGGATGAAGCTGCAGATATTTGAATTTGCTGCAACGAAGGTGCCCTCATCCGGCCTTCGGCCACCTTGTATCATCGATTTATGCTTTGGTGGAATTGTGTGAAGCTTGGTTCTGTTCCGCGAGGAATGGAGCCGGCCCTGCGGCTCGCTTCTCCCATCCTTCGGACGGGAGAAGGCCATTGCTGCGAATTTACTCCAACAATCCAGTCTCGCTGAAATGCTGCGGAAACAATGCCGACGCACAAACATAAACCGTGCGTATGGCCTCATCGCGCGAATAGGGCGTGGTCATCGACATGATGTCGAGCCAGAGTCCTTCGATCATGACACGCAACACCCGGGCAACGCGCGCCGCATTGCGATTGTAGTTTCCCTCCGCAATGAGACGCGCGCAAACCTCTTCCAGCTCGCGATTGCAGGCCTGGTCATTGGCGGCGCATTTTTCCTGATAGATCGGCCGGCTCTGCGCCTCACCCCAGAAGGCGCACCATGCCCGAAGTTTGCTTTGCGTGAAGATTTTCTCGTTGAAGTCCGCAAGCAGCAAGGCGTTGAGCTGTGCGGCCGGAGTAGGGGTTGCGCTCGCAATCGCGTCTTTCCAGTTCTCGCGGTATTCGGCGGCAAGATAAAGCAGCGTCTCGGTCAGGAGCTTTTCCTTCGTCTCGAAATGGAAATTCACCAGGCCGTGCGACACGCCCGACGCAATCGCAACATCGGTCATCGTCGTCTGGGCATAACCCCGCCGTGCCAGGGTTTCGATAGTGGCGTCAATCATCTGCTGCCTGCGGTGTTCCCGGCTGGCTTTCCGGGGAAGCGGCACCGGATCGAGCATTTTTGCGGTTGTTTTCATGATTTTCATTTTGATTGACAATTCAGTCAAAATCAAGCCAAACTCTGGCCTAATCGAACAAAACACTAAAAACCGGTCGGAATGAACGACGCCGGGGCAGGGTTTTGTGTCAGAGCAAATCCCGCAAAAGTTGCAGACTTTTGCGAGAAGGATTTGCTCCAACGAATTAAATTGGCGCGATTCCTTCCCGGCGAAATGTGTGCATTTCGCCGGGAAGCGCGCGAGGGAGTGCCTTTTATGTCTCGTCCGAATACGCGCGTTCTCGCCAAATCCAACGCGCACTTCCAGAAAGCCCTGAAGCGCCTGCCGCTCGGTGTATCATCGACCTTTCGCTATTGGGGCGATGACCGCACCATCTATGTCCACCACGGCAAAGGCGGCCGCACCTGGGATGTCGATGGCAATTGCTATGTCGATTATCGCCTGGGCTATGGCCCCGCAATCCTGGGTTATGCCGATGACCGCGTGGATGAAGCTGCAAAGAGGGGCATGGAAGTCGGCGGCGTCTTTGCTCTTTCCACCGAACGCGAACTCATCGTCGCCGACCGCATGGCCAAGATGGTGCCCTCCATTGAACTCGTGCGCTTTTCCAACAGCGGCACGGAAGCCGTCATGGCGGCCCTGCGCCTGGCCCGCGCCTATACGGGCAAGGACAGCTACATCCTGATTGAAGGCGGTTACCACGGTCTCTTCGACGCCGCCATGTGGATGGCCAACATGGACGAATGGATTCCGGGCAGCGGGCTTGAGCCAAAAAAGGTTCCTTACTCGCTCGGCATTCCGCAACGCTTGAAAGACCTTGTCTATCTCACGCCGATGAATGACGCGAACCGGCTTGAGGATATTTTCAGGAAACACAGCGAACACATCGGCGCCATGTTGCTTGAGCCCATGATGGGCAATTGTTGCGCAATTTCAGCAACGACCGAGTTTGTCAAAGCTGCGCGTGCCTTATGCGACAAATATGGTGTCTTGCTCATCATCGACGAAGTGAAAACCGGTTTCCGCGTGGCCAAGGGCGGCGTGCAATCCCTCCACGGCGTGCGGCCTGATATCTCAACCTTTGCCAAGGCCATGGCCAATGGTTATCCCATCTCAGCCATCGGTGGCCGTGAAGATGTGATGCGCACCTTCAAATATGGCGGCGCGGCCCATGGCGGCACCTATACGGCGCATTCTGTTTCGCTGGCCGCCGCCGAACGCTGCCTGCAAATTCTCGATGAAACCCCGGCCCTTGCCAATCTCGCCGCCTATGGACAAAAACTCAAAGCCGGCATCAAGGGCATTCTGGATCGCCGCGGCATCGTCCATTCCTTCTCCGGCCATTCCTCCATGTTTGGCCTGTTCTTCGCGCCCAAGCCGCCGGACAACTACCGTGACTGGAAGCGCTCCGACTATAGTTTCTACGACAAGATGGCCTACCACCTGCATGATCTCGGCATCATCTGCGAACCCGACTCGCGCGAACCCTGGTTCATGTGCGAGGCCCATGATCAGAGTTGCTATGTTGACACTTTGAGAGCCGTTGAAACGGCGGTCGATCTCACCATCGAACAGGTCGAGCTTGAGAAGCGCGCATGACGGTCTACGACGCCATCATTATTGGTGCGGGCCATAATGGCCTGGTAACCGCCTGCTATCTCGCCAAGGCCGGCCTCAAGGTTGTCGTCGTTGAAAAGAATGACTGGATTGGCGGTGCCGCCGTATCACGCTCGCTCTATCCCGGATTCACCTATTCCAACTGCTCCTATGTCTCTTCGCTGCTGCGCCCGGAAATCATGCGCGATCTCGAACTGCCGAAATACGGCTTGCAGATCCTGCCCTATGAAGGTGGAGCGGTGATGACGCAGGATGGCGGCTATCTCGCCACCTACCGCGATCACGACGCCAACCGCCGCGAATTCGCCCGCCATTCCAAGCGCGATGCCGAGGCCTATGACCGCTACTCCCGCGACATCCTGCGCCACTGCCGCTTCATTCGCCCGCTGCTGATGCGCACCCCGCCTGATCCCACGTCCTTCAGGCCTCGTGACATTCAGGAACTGATGTACATCGGAAAAAAGTTTTTCGATCTCTCGGAAACGGAAAGATACGAGATGGTCCGTTTCTGGACCATGAGTATTTCCGATTATCTCGATGAATATTTCGAGCATCCGGTAATCAAGGCCTACCTCGCCGTATCAGCCATCATCGGCACGGCCCTTGGCCCCATGTCGCCTGGTTCAGCCTATGTGCTGCTCCACCACTACATGGGTGATGTCGATGGCAATATCGGCGCCTGGGGCTTCGCCCGTGGCGGCATGGGTTCCATCACCCAGGCCATGTCAAAGTCACTCGCCGCATCGGGCGGCGAAATCCGCACCGGCAAAGGCGTGGACCGTGTGCTCATGAAAAACGGCAGGGCCGTCGGTGTTGTGCTCGAAGGCGGCGATGAAATTCACGGCAAGCTCGTCGTCTCCAACATGGACGTGAAGCGCACCTTCCTGAAAACCATTGAAGAAAAAGAACTTCCCGCCGCTTTTGTAAAGCAGGTGAAGAACTTCAAAATCCGCGGCTCCTCCGGCAAGGTGAACATCGCGCTCGATGGCGTGCCAAAGTTCAAGGCCCTGCCCAAGGATTCGCCCTGCATCCGCGGCGATCTTCATTTTACAGACTCGATTGAACGGATGGAGAAGGCCTACGACGATTGGAAAGCTGGCCGTTGGTCGCGCGATCCCTTCCAGGACACCATGATCCCCACCCTCATTGACCCCACCATGACGCCCCCCGGCAAGCATTTCATGAGTTGCTTCGTGCAATACGCCCCGCCGAAGATTGAAGGCGGTAAATGGACCGATGCGGATCGTGATGCCTTTGGCAAGGCCGTGATCAACCAGATCAGCGACTATGCCCCAGGCTTCAAGGACCTTATTCTCCATATGGAAGTCAGAACGCCGCGCGAGCTTGAACGCGAAGTAGGCTTGACGGAAGGTAATATCTTCCAAGGCGAACTCACCTTCGATCAATTGCTGTTCAACCGCCCTGTGCCTGGTGCCGCGCAATACCGCTCACCCATCAAAGACCTCTGGATGTGCGGTTCCTCCACCCACCCCGGTGGTGGCGTCATGGGCGCACCGGGGCGCAATGCCGCCGCAGAAATCCTCCGCGACCTGAAGAAACCCTTGCCCATGAGTGATGCCTATGCCGTCCTATGACGCCATCATTGTCGGCGGTGGCACCAATGGCCTCGCCGCCGCAGGCCGTCTCGCCAAGGCAGGCCGCAAGGTTCTTGTTTTGGAGTCAGCGGCAGTTGCAGGCGGTGGCGCGCGAACTCGGGAATTTGCAAAAGGCTACAAGGTAAGTTCGGTCGCACATCTTCTCAATCTGCTCGACCCTCGCGTAGAGCAGGGGCTTGTTCTCAATCTGTCTCTTGCGGCCACCAACATTTCAACAACAGCGCTGTCACCAACTGGCGATCACCTCGTGCTCGAAGGCAACTATGGCGAGACGATCACCGGAACTCTTTCAGAAACCGATCGCGCTTCGTGGTGTGAATTACGCCAGAAGTTGAAACGCTTTGCTTCTGTGCTACGTCCCTTCAAGAGCATGACGCCGCCCCGGCTTGGCAAAAGTGTTGGCAATGAACTGATGAAGCTTGCGGGTGTCGGCCTCAAAATTCGCAGTCTCGGCCGCGATGATATGCGCGAATTCATGCGCATGATGCTGATCAATGTCGCCGATGTGCTCGACGATGAACTGAACGATAATCGCCTGAAAGGGGCCATCGCCTTCGATACGGTACTCGGTGCCCATCTCGGCCCACGCTCGCCCAATTCGCTGCTCCTCCTCTTTAACCGCCTGGCAGGCGAGGCCCTGTCCATTCCCAAGGGTGGAATGGGTTCCGTTGCCGCAGCCATGGCAAAGGCGGTTCAGGCCCTTGGTGTGGAAATCCGTTTGAATGCAAAGGTTCAGTCAATCACAATTACAGGCGACAAGGCTACGGGCGTTAGCTTGCAA
>CAZAMS010000344.1:0-5042 GCA_964486305.1 uncultured Aestuariivirga sp. | reverse complement strand
TGCTGAAGCTGCGCGCGTCAAGTGTGGCGTGATCATAATGTCCCAGCCGTGAGAACACCGGCAGATAGTGCGAGCGCACCAAAACGTTCACGCTGTCGATTTGAAGAAGATTGATCTGGTTGATCGTGTTGCTGACCTTTGTCCAATTCGCCTTGCCGTCGCGTTTGGGAAAAGTGAAGCCTTGCGCGGCAAGGGCCAGTCTTCGGGCTTCTGCCAATGAGAGGGATGATTTCATGACAGCTTCTTTTCGAGCGCCAGGAATTTTTCTTCAAGGCCAATCCGGTTGTAAAATTCACGGGCACTTTGATTGGCGGCAATGACGCCCAGCCTTAGCCATTTTTGTCCGGCTGCCCTTGCGATCTTTTCGCATTCCTCAATCAGGGCGCGGCCAATGCCTTGGCCCCGGTGGCTTATGCTCACCGCCAAGTCCCCGACATAGGCGTAGCTGTACAGAATCTCATCAGGCTCGTCGGCAGAGGTTACTTCAGTGAGAAGGGTGGCATAGCCGAGAAGGGCCTTGCCATTGTCAGCCACCAGGAAAGTTCCCTTGTACTTGGCGACCTCAGCTTTCGCCTTGTCGACATACCATGGGCCGATTGCATCGACTGGTTTCATGCGGTCATAAATATTTGATTCATGGGCTTGCAACTCGCGCACGAGCTCAACGACTTGCGCTTCATCGCTGTCGCGGTATCGTCGGATGGTAAAGGGGCGGGTTATGCGGCCTCGTCGTGCCAGACGGCGGCTTCGGGTTTTGCCTCGCCCGGCTTGAGTTTGGTGTTGTGCTTGAAAAGGGTTGAGCAATAGGGGCAAACGATTTCTTCCCCCGCGCCCATGTTCAAAAACACATGGGGATGATCGAATGGGGGCTTGGCGCCTACGCACATGAATTCCTTGGAGCCGATTTCGATTTTGGAAAGCCCCATGTCGTTTTGAAAATGGGGGGTGGATGAAGAAGCCATGTTTCCCTCGAAATACCTTGTGAGGGGAGCCAAATAGCATATCTTGGAGGCCATGCACAAATTCAATTCAGACAGTGTGGAAATTGCCTTTGATGATGTGGGGCAGGGCGAACCAATTTTGCTCATCCACGGCTTTGCTTCCAATGCCCGGGTCAACTGGGTTGACACGGGCTGGATGAAAACCCTGGTGGATGCGGGCTTTCGCGTCATCACCATTGACAATCGCGGCCATGGGGAAAGCGAGAAGCTCTATAATCCTGATCTCTATTCAGCCTCTGAAATGGCAGAGGATGCGCGGCGTATGCTGGATCATCTCGCCATAAAACGCGCCCATATCATGGGCTATTCGATGGGGGCCCGGATTGCCGCTTTCCTCGCCATGAATCATGGCTCCCGGGTGGGGGCGGTGATTTTTGGTGGCTTGGCCTCGCGAATGATCACAGGCGTAGGCGGTGGGGCCGAGATTGCCCGCGGGCTTGAAGCCTCCTCGCTTTTGGACGTGACCGACCCTGGAGTCCGCACTTTCCGAATTTTTGCCGAACAAACCCGGGGCGATTTGAAGGCCCTGGCGGCCTGTATCAGATCATCGCGGGTGAAGATTACCGAGGAGATGCTGGCTACCATCAAGGCTCCAGTGCTGGTGGTCGCGGGTGAAAAAGATGATGTTTCAGGGGAGATTAGCCCCCTTGTTGCGGCCATTCCGGGGGCAACCGGGGTTACGTTGCCCAACCGCAACCACATGAATGCGGTTGGTGACAAGCAGTTCAAGGCTTCGGTCTTAACTTTCTTGAGGGGCCATTTACTGCACATTGACAATTAATGGGGGCACTCCCCATTTGTAACTGAATCTGCTATAAATGCGGTCTTGAGGAGAAGTTCCTATGCGCCATTCCACCAAACCGCAGGTCGTTCAAGCGATTGATCCCGTGTGGGACCGGATGCGCAAGGAAGCCGAAGACATTGCCCGCAACGAGCCGGTTCTTGGCGGCTTCATTTTCTCCGCTGTCCTCAATCACAACACATTTGAACGGGCTCTGATACACCGCCTGGCGCAGCGCTTGGGCAATGTGGACATGAGCGCCGAGCTCGTGGTGCAGGCATTTGAAGATGCCATGGAAGAAGAGCCGGAAATCGGCTTTGCGGCGCGGGCTGACATTCTTGCCACTTTCGAGCGTGATCCCGCCTGCCATCGCTATGTGGATCCGCTGCTCTATTTCAAAGGCTTCCAGGCGCTCCAGACCCACCGTATGGCGCATCGACTTTTGCAAATGGGGCGCCGCGACTTTGCCAATTACTTGCAAAGCCGCTCCTCGATGATTTCGAGTGTTGATATCAATCCGGCAGCGAAAATCGGCAAGGGCATCATGATTGATCACGGCCATGATATCGTGATTGGTGAAACCTCGGTGGTTGAAGACAATGTTTCCATTTTGCAGGGCGTGACCCTGGGTGGTACCGGCAAGGAAACCGGTGACCGGCATCCGAAGATTCGCAGAGGCGTGCTGATTGGTGCTGGCGCTAAAATTCTGGGCAATATTGAAGTCGGCCATTGCTCGCGTGTCGCTGCCTGCTCGGTAGTTTTGCATGACGTTCCACCAAACCGCACGGTTGCCGGTGTACCCGCCAAGATCGTTGGCTATGCCGGTTGCGAGGAGCCTTCGCGGGCCATGGATCATCAGGTTGAAGATGTTGCGGATAAGCTGGAATAGGGTTAGACCACGGCCATCCATCCTTTAGGAGCCTGCCACTTTGAAGCCCGATGAACTTGCCAAGCTGACCAAGTATTTTCGCAACACCTTTGGCCTGCAAACGATTTCCGTGCGCAAGCGCCCGCAGAAAGATGACAGTTGCGAAGTCTATATTGGCGATGAGTTTATCGGGGTGATTTCGAAAGACGAGGAAGACGGCGAGCTGTCCTACCACTTCTCCATGGCAATTCTGGATATTGATCTGGAATAGTCAGGTTCCACCACCTCTCACCATGGCCGCGCTTGACGCGGCCATCTTCTTTCAACCGGGCAGATGCCCGCATCAAGTGCGGGCATGATGAGAAGGGTAAATGGCAATGCTTAGCGCGCGAATTCTTTCAAAAGAATCTGTGCCGTCTCATCAATATCCTTCCATTCCTCCAGCCTTTGCCGCGAGAATTGCACCCGAGCCTTCACGCATTGAGTGATGGGCAGAAAGCGCACACGCCGGCGCTGCAGCAGGTAATTCAGGTGATGACTGGCCATGAGGCGAACTATGAGTCGGGTTCTCCTCTGGTCCACGACTTGCTGCGTATTCCCTGGAAACGTGTGGATGTGCCGAAATGATACAGGCCAGGGGTGTTACGCATGGATATGGTTTATTTGGTCTATCTTTATGCCGTTGCTGTGGGGTTTGTGGCCGCCGGCGTCACTGGAAGCATGTGGGCCCTGGCCACGGGGGAAAACCCGCGCTTTGGACTGTTGCTTGAACCGGGTTTGATTGCGCCGCTTCGCGCCCTTGTGGTCGTGGCCTCGGCGCCACTGCTCCTCCTTCTCGCGGCCTGGCGTTTCGTTGGAAGTACCGTTGCGGGAATGCTGCTGGTTGCTGCAAGTTTGGGCTGGAGCTTTCTGCAAGGTACATTTATCCTGACACAATTCTTTGGTGTCAGCTGAATGGAAGTCCTTAATGACAACATATGTCCTCGACGGCATTGCACCTCAAGTGCCGGAAGAGGGGGCTTACTGGATAGCGGCCAGTGCGGATGTTATCGGCCGTGTGCGGCTGGAGCGAAATGCCAGCATTTGGTTTAATGCCGTTTTGCGCGGTGACAATGAATTGATTTTGGTGGGTGAAGGCAGCAACATCCAGGATGGCTGCGTGTTGCATACGGATATGGGATCACCCCTGACAATCGGCAAAAACTGCACCATTGGCCATCAGGCCATGCTGCATGGTTGCACGATTGGTGAAAATTCACTGGTGGGCATTGGGGCTGTCATTCTCAGCAATGCGGTGATAGGGAAGAATTGTCTAATTGGTGCACACACACTTATTACTGAGGGCAAGGTCATT
This sequence comes from uncultured Aestuariivirga sp., assembly GCA_964486305.1. Taxonomy (GTDB): domain Bacteria; phylum Pseudomonadota; class Alphaproteobacteria; order Rhizobiales; family Aestuariivirgaceae; genus Aestuariivirga. The sequence continues at coordinate 1,038 of CAZAMS010000344.1, read as the reverse complement.
CCAGATAATTCCCTGGTGATGGGTTCTCCCGGACGCGTCGTGCGCGAACTCGACGCCGAAGCAATCTCGCGGCTCAGTGCTGCTGCTGCAAGTTATGTCAGAAATTGGCAAAGATATGCGAAGGGAATGCAGAAGATTTAGCTGGCCAGAGCTGTTCAGTTAATCCCGGAAATTGTCTTCTTCCGCGTTCCGCAGGAGAGGACGTTAGCGCTTCAGGTCTTACTCTTACGCGTCTTCTTTGACTTCGCGGGAACCTGGGCAATTGTCTGATCCGTGTTAGTCAGCAAACTGAGCGCCGCTTTGCGCGCGGCCTTTGGGTTGCCCCGTGCAACAGCTTTCAGAATGTTCTCATGTTTTGGAATGAACATGTCGGGTTCGGGATTGTGGGTAGAGGTGAATTCAAACATGTGGGTGAGGGCCGATTCAATCATAATTCCAAAGGGTGTGAGCAAGATATTGTTGGCGGCGGCCAGGAGGGCCAGATGAAATCTTACATCGGGCGCCACGGAATTTCTTCCAGGCTTGGCTTTGCGCATATCCTCAAAAGCTTCGGTGATGGAGCGCAACTGGTGAGGCGTGCGGTTAAGTGCAGCGAGGGCGGCGATTTCCGGCTCAAGGATTTTTCGCACTTCCTGAACCGAGGCAAAAAATTCCTGCGGGTTCATGGCTGCGATGTGCCATGAGAGAACATCACGATCAAGGATGTTCCAGTTTTCGCGGGGCTCCACGCGCGAACCTATTTTTGTGCGCGATTTAAGCAGGCCCTTGGCGGTGAGTGTTTTTACGGCTTCCCTAACCGTTGTGCGGCTCGCGCCATAGATGCGGCACCAGTCGGCTTCGTTGGGCAAAATGGCACCCGGTGCGTAGACCCCACTAAGTATCTGATTTCCAATACTTTGCGCCAGTTTTCGGTGGAGGTTGGTGTCGCCGGACCTGGCAGCGGAAGCTTTTTGGTTCAATTTTCCGGCGTTCATTTTTTCTCACTTTGTGCCAAATTATCATACAAATAAGCATTGCACGACGGCGTCCGATATCCTA
>CAZAMS010000343.1:0-3988 GCA_964486305.1 uncultured Aestuariivirga sp. | reverse complement strand
GCCAAGGTTCTGATCATCGCCGCGATCGACGGCACCACGCTTTCCGACATTCTGCAGAAGGCCCATGATGCCGGCATCAAGGTGTTTGCCTATGACCGCCTCATCAGCAAAACCGCGAACGTTGACTACTACACCACGTTTGACAATTTCGGCGTTGGCGTGTTGCAGGGCAATTCGCTTATTGCCGGTCTCAAAGCTTCGGGCGCAGGCCCATACAACGTAGAGCTCTTCGGTGGTTCACCTGACGACACCAATGCCTTCTATTTCTATGATGGCGCGATGTCCGTGTTGCAGCCGATGATCGACGCCAAGGAAATCATGGTCGTTTCCGGCCAGATGGGCATGGATAAGGTCGGCACACTGCGTTGGGACGGTGCCGTTGCACAGGCCCGCATGGATAACCTGCTTTCGGCCAACTATACCGACAAGAAGGTAAGTGGCGTTTTGGCACCATATGATGGCCTGTCACGCGGCATTATTTCCTCGCTCAAGGGCGTGGGCTATGGAGGTGCAGACCAGCCAATGCCTATCGTCACGGGTCAGGATGCTGAATTGCCATCGGTCAAGGGCATGATGGCTGGCGAGCAGTATTCAACCGTGTTCAAGGATACGCGCGAACTTGCAAAGGTCACCGCCAAGATGGTCGATACCGTGTTGCAGGGTGGAGAGCCGGAAATCAATGACACCAAGACCTACAATAATGGTGTGAAAATTGTTCCGTCTTACCTCCTGACGCCTTACTCAGTTGGCAAGGACGATATCAAAAAGATGCTGGTTGACTCGGGCTATTACACCCAGGACCAGATTGACAACTAGTTGATAGCTTGGCGGGGGCTCCGTTGTTGCGGAGCCCCCGCTTTTCGTTTTATGGTACTTAAATAAGAAGACTGGACGAGCAAGTCTGGCGTAGAGCATGTTGCGGCAAAGTTGCGCGACTTTGCCGATAACAACATGCTCCAAGTTAATAGTGGCGCGAGTTCTTTTCGCCTAGTCTTTCGACCTAGGCGGAATGCGCGCTGGCGGATACGCGAAGGGGAGAAATGCAACCCATTCTGGAAATGCGTGGCATTACCAAGACCTTTCCAGGTGTGAATGCCCTGGAAAACGTCAATCTTGAGATTTTACCGGCGGAAATACATGCCGTGGTCGGCGAGAATGGTGCTGGAAAATCCACCCTCATGAAGGTGTTGTCAGGGGTCTATCCGCACGGCACCTATACTGGCGACATTGTATTTGAAGGCGAAGAACGGAAATTTGCCAGCATCGCTGACAGCGAGAACACCGGCATCATCATTATCCATCAGGAACTGGCGCTGGTTCCCCTGCTGTCGATTGCCGAAAACATTTTCCTTGGCCATGAGACCGCAAAGCGCGGCGTTATCGACTGGTTCGAGGCGTTCGGGCGCACCAAGGCTCTGCTGGACAAGGTTGGCCTCAAGGAACATCCCAATACGCTGATCACCAATATCGGCACGGGCAAGCAGCAGCTGGTGGAAATTGCCAAGGCGCTGAACAAGAAAGTCAAACTGCTTATTCTTGATGAGCCGACGTCCAGCCTGAATGAAACGGATTCAAACGCGCTTTTGGCGCTCCTCAAGGAGTTCAAGGCGCAAGGCATTTCCTCCATCCTCATCACCCATAAGCTCAACGAAGTGTCCAAGGTGGCCGACCGGATTACGGTGCTGCGCGATGGCATGACGGTGGATACGCTTGATGCCAACAGGCAGGAGGTCAGCGAGGATCGCATTATCAAGGCCATGGTGGGGCGCGAGCTCAATGACCGCTTTCCGTCACGCTCTGCAACAATCGGTGAGCCGATATTTGAGGTCAAGAACTGGAGCGTCTATCATCCGCTGCATGCGGACCGGCAGGTGATCAAGGGTGTGAACCTTATGGTCCGCAAGGGCGAGGTAGTCGGCATCGCGGGCCTTATGGGTTCGGGCCGGACGGAGCTTGCCATGTCCATTTTTGGCCGAGCCTATGGCCAGAAGATTTCCGGTGACGTTAAAATCAAAGGCAAGAATGTGGACGTCAGTACCATTCCGCGTGCCATGGAAGCAGGCCTTGCCTATGCGACCGAAGACCGGAGGACCTATGGCCTGGTGCTGATTGACCACATCAAGCACAATGTAACGCTCGCTAATCTTGAAGGCGTATCGAAGCGGTCTGTGGTGGACGAGGCGGCGGAACTTAAGGTGGCCAACAAATACCGCAAGGACCTCGGTATCCGTTGTTCCGGCGTGTTCCAGACCACGGTGAACCTGTCTGGCGGCAACCAGCAAAAAGTCGTGCTGAGCAAATGGCTGTTTTCGGGGCCGGACGTGCTCATTCTCGACGAGCCCACGCGCGGCATTGATGTTGGTGCGAAGTATGAAATCTATGGCATCATCAACCAGTTGGCAGAAGAGGGCAAGGCGGTTGTCGTCATCTCTTCCGAAATGCAGGAACTCCTCGGCATTTCCGACCGCATCTATGTGATGAACGAAGGACGCTTTGTGGCCGAAATGCCGGCCAAACAGGCCACGCAGGAAAGAATCATGCGGGCCATCATGAAATCTTGGGAAGGCTGACATGACTGATACCATTGTCCAATCGCAAACCAGGAGCGACATCCTGCGTTTCGTGAAGAGCAACATCCGCGATTATGCGCTGCTGCTCTCACTTTTGGTGATCATGGTGTTCTTTCAGATCACCACGGACGGAACCCTGTTCAAGCCCGTCAACATGACCAATCTCATTTTGCAGAACAGCTATATTGTCATCATGGCACTGGGCATGCTGCTTGTCATTGTGGCTGGCCACATCGACCTGTCGGTGGGCTCGGTGTCAGGATTTGTAGGAGCGGTCGCTGCCGTTCTGATGGTGACCTACAAGGTTGATATCATCACCTCGGTCATCATTTGCATCGCACTCGGGGGCTTTATAGGTGGTGTGCAAGGCTATTTTACTGCCTATTACAAGATACCGGCCTTTATTGTAACGCTGGCTGGCATGCTGATCTTCAAGGGCCTGGCGCTAACCGTTCTGGGCGGCGCGTCTGTCGGGCCCTTTCCGAAGGCCTTCCAGCTTTTGAGCTCCGGTTATGTGCCTGACATATTTGGCACCACGCTGTTTGGGGCGCCTTTCAACTTGCTGGCCCTGACGATAGGTGCGGCGGTGACAGCACTCATCATTTTCTTCAATTTCAAGGAACGCCGCGACCAGCAGGCCCACGGCCTTGCCGAAGAGCCGGATATTATCTTCATGGGGCGCAACCTGCTCATCGCGGCGGCCTTTCTTGGCTTCACCTTCCTGATGGCGCGCTACAAGGGCCTGCCTAATGTGCTGGTGGTCATGTTTGCGCTCATTGCGCTGTTTGTATTCGTCACCACGCGAACTACGTTCGGCCGGCGCATCTATGCCATGGGCGGCAATGAAAAGGCCGCGAAACTTTCAGGAATCAATACCGAGAAGCTGACATTTCTGACGTTTGCGATCATGGGTGTTCTGGCGGCACTTGCCGGCCTCATCTTTGCGGCACGCCTCAATGTGGCGACCCCCAAGGCGGGATTGGGCTTTGAGCTCGACGTGATCGCCGCCTGCTTCATTGGAGGTGCGGCAACTACAGGTGGCGTCGGCAAAATCATTGGTGCCGTCATCGGTGCGTTCATCATGGGTGTGATGAACAACGGCATGTCCATCATGGGCATCGGCATTGACCTGCAGCAGGTGATCAAGGGCGCAGTGCTGCTGCTCGCCGTATTCCTCGACGTCTATTATAAGAACAAGGCGTAGAGCGCTTTAGTTTTCAATTGAAGTACTTGTGTCGGCCCTCATCCGCCCGTTGAGCACCTTCTCCCATGCGAAGACGCACGGGAGAAGGCGATAATCTCCCATTGTTTTGCCTTCTCCCGCCACAGGTGGGAGCGACTATCTGAGCTGTCAAGGACTGTTGGCAAAGGCAGCTCGTGTTTCGCGAGCCTTGGCGTTGAGCCTGACAAGGAGTTTG
>CAZAMS010000342.1:0-14875 GCA_964486305.1 uncultured Aestuariivirga sp. | reverse complement strand
GTAACCCGCTTTACCACTTGCAAGGAGCCCAGACGCAAAAGATGGCAACAGACTGGACACAACAGGCAGGACACTCCGCTTCGTCATTGCGCTACAAAGCGCGCCGGAATGATCGGAACCTGCCGTGCGGAACACATCTTCGCCCGCAGATAAAACCTGCAATTGGAGGCCGTATACATGACCGCTCCTCTCTTCGCCCCATCCAAGCCAAAAGCACCTTGCAAAGTCGAGGCCGTCCATACATGACAGAGGTTTGGAGGTTTGTTTAAACTTCTACTCAGTCTCCGGCCTTTGACTTATTCTGCCAGCGGTAGTTTTCATCCTGCTGCCAATAGGAAATTTCGTGGCCCTCGGCCTTCAGACGTTTCCAATCTGTGCGCGCGGCGGCCACTGCAGTTTGATCGCGCCCATCAAACAGAATGGCAGCACGGGTGAGGCCAAAAACATCACCAACTACGGCTCCCTCAATGAAAAAACGCACGGTCGCATTGTTGGGATTATCGGTTTCCGCCGTCAGCCAGATAGGCTGCTTGTCCGCCTTGCCGTCGGCCTTGGTTCCATGGATCAAAAATATGTCAGCCTCATTTTTCCATAAGAGTTCTGAAACTTCTTCAACTCTCTCGTCCTTGCCGATTTGAACCACGCAACGCCAGCCGCGTTCCAGCGCTTTTGAAAGTTGTCCCGGAAGCACCTGCTCCCAGGGCTTGTGTTCGAGGTGGTAAAACATGATTTCGGCCATGGCCCGTTTCAGCCCAAGCGGTGGCTGATTTCAAGCCGGAAAGTTGGTTTTGCCTCCTTTTTGCGCAATTAAACGGCGGAGATTCTGTGGGGAGGATCGGCGATGAAGGCACTCTTGGGGCTGGCCGGGGCGGGTCTGATTTTGGCAACAGCATCAATGAATGCCGCAAGCTTATGCAACTGCTGTGCAACCGGTGTGGCTGAGAGTTGCAGTGCGGTTTGCACGGCCGCCAAACGAGCAACCGGCCAATGTGTTGCCATGGTGGACTACACCGGAGAGGCCGTGATCGCAGACGGGGATAGCCCGCTCTACGGCATTTCGCTACTCAGCCTAGACCTCAAGGATGCCGTGCGGCCCGAGCTTGAAGGGGTTCGGCGGTTGCTCGAAGATTCGCGGCGCGGGGTTGAGAAAGACCGCAAAACTTCGGCGCGGGATTTCAGGAAGAGCAAGATTGATGACGCCCCACTCGCGGCACATACCCAGCGCTATGAAGGTGCGATCGTAAATTATTATCTTGGCCTGCGGGCCTATCGGGACCGCCTTGCAGCGGTCCCGAGACAGTAAAGCCTTAAGCCTTTCACGCCAACGCAGGGTAATCGATGTAGCCCTTGGCGCCGCCGCCGAACAGAGTTGCGAAATCGGGATCATTGAGCTCCGCGCCTTTGCGGAACCTTGCGATAAAATCCGGATTGGCCAGGGCCCATTTTCCAATGGGCACGACATCGGCCAAGCCAACCTCGACGTCTTCACCCAACGCGTCCCGGCTACGCTTGGTGCGCAAGAGGAGAAGTGAACTGGACCAGCTCTTCCGAATATCCTTCGCCAGTGCTTCGTCACCATCATGGATGAAGTGCAGATAGGCGAGGTTAAGCTTGTCGAGTTCGGCAACAAGGCAACGGTAGAGTTCGGGTCCTTCTTCGCCTTCAACCAGGCCGCCAAGCGGCATGGCAGGAGAAATCCGGAAGCCTGTCCGCTCCGGGCCGATCTCGTCGGCAATGGCAGTTGCCACCGCGATGGCAAAGCGGGCCCGGTTCGTGATCGGACCGCCGTACTCGTCGGTGCGCAGGTTGGCGTTGGGCGCCAGGAACTGCTGGATCAAATAGCCATTCGCGCCGTGGATCTCGACACCGTCTGCTCCAGCTTCAACCGCACGCCTGACCGCATGGCGGAAATCCTGTACGGCTGCCTTGATCTCTTCGATCGTCAGGGCCCGTGGCGTTGGGGCATCCTGCATGCCCGTCGGGGTGAACATCTGCTGGCCGGGAGCCACGGCTGAAGGAGCGACCGGCTGCCGATGGTGGGGAGTGTTATCCGGGTGAGACATCCGTCCCGCATGCATCAGCTGGATGAATATCCTGCCGCCAGCCTTATGCACTGCCGAGGTCACCTTTTTCCAGCCCGCGACATGGGCATCGGTTTAGATTCCGGGCGTTGTTGTATAACCCTGGCCATCATCGGATGGCTGCGTGCCCTCCGTTATGATCAGGCCAAGCGAAGCTCTTTGCGCATAATATTCTGCGGCCAGATCGCCGGGCGTGCCGTCCGGTTTGGCACGGCTTCTGGTCATCGGAGCCATGGCAAACCGATGTGGCAGCGTGATATTTCCAAGTTTTACGGGGTCCCAAAGACTATTCATGACGGTTTCCTTTGTGTGCGGGTTGAAATCCCAGAGTCCAGTTGCTATTTGTTCTCTGGTATAGTATTGTAACCAGAACTACATATGAAACTCTTATTTGTAACACAAGAAGGCACAATTATGAAACCAAGTACCCTAAATGATAGTGGCGACTGCCGCGCCGTGGCGGATGTGCTGGCGCGCATAGGCGACAAGTGGACCGTTTACATCGTGGGGCTCCTTTCCAAGGGTCCCATGCGTTTCAATGAAATCCGCCGTGCCGTGACCGCCATTTCCCAGCGCATGCTGTCGCTCACCCTGCGCGGGCTGGAGCGCGACGGATTGGTGACGCGCACGGTGTTTCCAACCATACCGCCCCGCGTCGATTACGAATTGACCGAGGTGGGCCGCACATTGATTGCCCCGCTGAGGCAAGTGGGTTCGTGGGCAATTGCCAACAGGGACTATGTGGAAGGTGCGCGCGCAAAATTCGATGCCGCCAACGCAGGCAGCAAGACGGCTGAGGCATTGGGTCGTCGCCGGACTAACGCACTACCCAAAAACCCGGCATTCGCCTCCAGCAGTTCCCCGCCGCTGGCGGAGTGAATTACTTCTCGTAATGCTCCGACACCAAATGATTGAGCAGCCGCACGCCCCAGCCTGAGGCCCAGCTTTGGTTGATCGGAGACTTTATGGAATCCATTGCGGTTCCGGCCACGTCGAGATGGGCCCAGGGCACCTTGTTCACGAAGCGCTGGAGGAACTGTGCGGCGGTAATGGAGCCCGCGTTGCGGCCGCCGATATTTTTCATGTCGGCGACGTCGTGGTCAATCAGCTTGTCATATTCAGCGGTCAAGGGCATGCGCCAGACTTTTTCGCCGGTGGCGTTGCCAGCCTCGGATAGGCGCGCGGACAATTCATCGTTGTTGGAAAACAGGCCCGCGTGTTCCTTGCCGAGCGCCACAAGAATGGCACCGGTTAGTGTTGCCAGGTTCACCATGAATTTTGGTTTGAAACGATTCTGAACATACCAAAGCACGTCTGCAAGAACGAGCCTGCCCTCCGCATCCGTGTTGAGAACGGCAATGGTTTGGCCCGACATGGACTTTACCACGTCGCCGGGGCGCTGGGCCTTGCCATCAACGGCATTTTCCACAATCCCAATGGCTCCAATAGCATTCACTTTAGCTTTGCGTTTTGCCAGTGCCAGCATCAATCCGGTCACACAGGCAGCCCCTCCCATGTCGCCCTTCATGTCTTCCATGCCAGCGGCGGGCTTGATGGAAACGCCACCAGTATCGAAGGTCACGCCCTTGCCCACAAAGGCCACGGGATTCTCACCCTTCTTGCCACCATTCCACTTCATCACCACGAGGCGGGCCTCATGGGGTGAGCCTTGGGCCACGCCGAGCAGCGCACCCATGCCCAGTTTTTTCATTTGTGCCGCATTCAGGATTTCAACCCCTACGCCGCTTTTCACCAGCGTCTTTGCGCGGGCTGCAAATTCAATGGGGAATAGAATGTTGGCGGGTTCGTTTACGAGATCACGGGCGAGATGAACGCCTTCACGAATGGCGCTCAAGGGTTCAAAGGCTTTCTTTGCCTTTGCAGCTACTGAAGACAAAAGTGTCAGCTCATCAATCGCGCCGTTCTTTTCACGTTTCTTGGTTTTGTAACCGTCAAAACTGTAGATCCGAAGACTTGCACCTGAAGCGATAAGGGCTGCCGCGTCTTCCGGCTTCAGCTTCGATTTGGCCGGCAGCTCCACAGCAATGCTGGCTGCTTTCGCTTTCGCGCCTTGCAAAGCGCCGGCGATGACACCACCGAGCAATTCAACTTCTTTTGTGCCTAAAGACTCAGCGGCACCTAGGCCCACAATCAAAATGCGATCAAAGCCTCCGTCCGGTGCCAGGCAATCCAAGACAGAATCACGCTTCCCCTCAAATTTCGCGGCCTTGATGGCTTTCAACAGGTGCCCGTTACTGAGCTTGTCAGCAAGCGCCCCTTGGGCAAGCAGTTTTCCACCTTCCTCAGCAAGAACAACAAGGATTCCAGACCTGGGCAAGGCGGTACTAGCGAAATTTACTTTCATGATTTATTCCATTGATTTATTTACGCAATTGCTTAACCCGTCAGGCGCCGCGATTCAACTGGGCTGGACAACTTTAACCCTGCGACAATCGCGCCTTTTCAGGGACAAGTTGATCCCACAGATTTTTGGAATTCTTTGCTTCCCGACGCGCGTGAAACCAGTTAAGAAAGTGTAACGTCTAGTGATTGATTGGCAGGAAACGTGAGAGCCGCGGCAATTCCCAGAAAATTGGCGTTTGGTGTGGGGACCATGATCTCTCGCGGGAACCTGTTGGTCTGGGTGAGCCTTGCCGCCATGTTGGTGGCGGTGCCTGTATCCCAAGCCATCGTCAACAAGGAATTCATCAAGCCCGTCACCAAGAAGCCAGCCGCCGGCACACGCGTCAATGTCGAGGCAGACCGCATTGCTTTCGACGGCAAAAGCAAGATCGCCACCGCCACGGGCACGGTGAGGATCACTTATGGTCCCTATGTTTTGGTCGCCACCAAAGTTGTCTATAATGAAGCCACCGACGACTTCAAGGCCAATGGTTCGGTGGAGCTGCGCGAGCCCAACGGCAATATACTGCAGGCTGAAACAGCGGCGCTACATAACAAATTTAAGGAAGGCTTTGCCAAGCACCTGCGCGCGCTCCTGACCAATGATGTGACGATCACGGCGGAATATGCCACGCGGCAGGAAGGCGGCATCACAATTTATGAGCATGCGAGTTATACGGCATGCAAGGATTGCTCCACCAGAAGCGGTTCGCCACTTTGGGAAATTACAACGACGCAAACCATTCACGATGAAAAGTCAAAAAACCTATACCACACCAATCCTACACTTAGATTTGCGGGCGTGCCGGTTGCCTGGCTGCCTTACGCACAGATGCCGGATCCCACCGTCAGGCGGCGCAGCGGGTTTCTCCTGCCGAGCTTTCACTCGGGCACCACTTACGGCACTGGCATAACCACGCCCTATTTTTTGGAGTTGGGCCGAAGTGCCGATCTTACTTTCAGTCCACGCTGGACTACCAAGCAAGGACCAGTGGCAGATGTGGAATTTCGCCAGCGCCTGAATTCAGGCAGTTACAATATCCACGGCTACGGTGTTTATCAGTTGACTGAGGCTGAACCGCCGGGCGACACAACTTGGCGCGGTGCGGTCACGACCGTTGGTGATTTCAGACTGAATGACACGTGGGACTGGGGCTGGGATGGCACCCTCACCAGCGACAAAACATTCCTCAATAGATATGATTTCGATGAACGGGACCTGGCCACCAGCGAGATTTATCTAACTGGAATGGACGGCCGCAATTATTTTTCTGCACAGGCACTTCATTTCAGGTACCTATATCACGATGAAAATTTAGATTCGCCTCCGCAAAACACTGTTCCAATTGCCCTTCCCTACATCAATTCGGAATATACGTTTGACCAGCCTGTGTTTGGCGGCGAGCTCGGCTTGGATTGGAGTATCTATTATCTTTCGCGTGACGAAGCCAGCAGTCCTTTCGAAACCATCAATCATGGCACCGATCAAGCCCGCGCCGTCACCAACGTAAATTGGGAGAAACAGATGACGACCGACGCGGGCCAGGTGATCACACCTTTTGCACGGCTACGCAGCGATCTCTACATCAACGACGATGTGCCTGATCCAAACGTGGTTGGTGGTTTTCTCGATCGCGAAGTTACGAGCCGGCTATTGCCTTCCGTAGGCGTCGATATGCGCTGGCCTTTCATCGCTTCTTATAATTACGGCCAGAGCATTATTACACCTGTGTTCCAAGCCATTGCGGCAACAGACGAAACTGACCAACAAAAAATTGGCAACGAAGACGCGATCAGTATAAATTTCGACAGCTCCAGCCTCTTTTTGCAAGACCGCTTTACTGGCCTTGATCGTTATGAGGGCGGCACCCGCACCAATGTCGGCCTGCTCTATTCTTTCCTGGGCGAGAATGGCGGCTTTACGCGCGTCAGCCTTGGTGAATCCTTTCACATTGCAGGCGAGAACAGTTTTAATTCCCAGTCTGGCCTTGGCGGCACAAGTTCCAATCTCGTTGGTGCCATCGTCTTCCAGCCATGGGATAATCTGGGCCTTTCCTATCAGGCGCGGGTGGAAGAAGATCTCTCAAGCATCAAAGTCCAGGAGGCATTTGCCAATTTTACCATGGACAGGTTTTCAGGCTCACTTGGCTATGTCTATCTCGATAGCGAACCAAGCGCAGGCCGAAACGATACAATCGAGCAAATTGGATCCAATGCCAGCTACCAATTCAGTGAAGCCTGGAGCCTGTTTGGCGGCTTTAAGTATGATCTGGAGAACAACCATTTCTGGAGCAAATCTGCCGGTATTGGCTTCGACTGCGACTGCATGAGCGCAAAATTGACATATTCTGAATCCAACTCAGACGAGACCACCGGAACGGATCGCACGCTAAAACTTTCAGTTGAGCTGCGGACAATTGGCCAGACCGGCTTTTCCGCTGGCCTCTAAGTGAGAAATCAATGACGAAGACTTTCTGTTGTTTGGCGTTTTTAGTGTGTGTGTTGAGCTTGCTAAATGGCGACCGGATTTCCGCCCGCGCCGGCAATCAGGGCATTGTAGCCACCGTCAATGATGTTCCAGTTACCAGTTTTGACATTGAACAGCGTTTGCGCTTGCTGGAGATTTTGGGCACCAGACAGGAGTCAAGCGACGCGCGCAAGAAGGCCTTGCAGGCGATGATCGATGAGGTCATAAAAATCGCAGAGGCCAAAAAATACAAAGTCAATGCCACTGACAAAGAAATAGATGCCCAAATGGGGCGCCTTGCCAAGGGTTTGAAAACGGACACGGCAGGGCTCCGAGCCAAACTCGAATCGCAAGGAATTGCCATAAGTTCCCTGAAGCAATATGTGGCGGCACAAATAGCCTTTGCCAGGATTCTGGGCGGGAAGTACCAAGTCAAGATCAAGGTAGAACCTGCGGAGGTCGACAAAAAATTTGACGAAATAAAACAGGGCCTGGAGCAAAAAGTCAGCAACATCATGAATGACCCGCGCATGAAGGCGGTGCAGGTCTACAACATTATTGAAATTGATTTGCCGGTTGAGTCGGCAGATGATGCCATGCTTCTGCAGGCCCGCGCCGTTGAAGCAGTCCAGCTCATCAAGAATTTCCAGGGATGCGACACGGTGCGAGCTGCAGCTTCCGGAATCTTCAATGTCAAAATTGGAAAACCGATTGATGCGGTTGCAGCGAAAATCCCCAAGCAAATGAAGCAGGCCCTTGACAAGGTTGGCCCGGGCAAAGCCATGGGACCGGCGCGCGGACCAAAGGGAATCCAGATCATCGGCTTCTGCGGCAAGCGCACCATTCAGCCGCAAAAACCGAAATATGAACTCCCTACGCGCCAGCAGGTTGAAACGGCCGTCTCAAATGAGAAGTACGATGCCGTCGAAGAAAAATACATGAAGATCATGCGCAAAACGGCTTTGATCGAATACAAAGACGCGGCCTACGCACAACCTTGAGACATGGGGCAAGCCACGGAAAAAGTTAAGCCCATTGCTCTCACATGCGGTGAACCCGCAGGCGTAGCACCCGAGATTACCGCCAAAGCCTGGCTGGCCCTGCGTGATGTGAGCGGTGCTGCATTTTTCTTGATTGGCGATGGCGACTATTTCAGCAACCGCGCCGCAATGGCGGGCACTTCGATCCCCACCGCAAAAATTTCTGAAACCGATGAGGCACTTGCCAGTTTTGCGGCAGCCTTGCCCATCCTGCACCGGCCCCTCGCGGTTCACCCTAAACCCGGGATTATTGATCCGGCTACGGCAAAAGGCGTTATCGCAGCCATCGACAAGGGCGTTTCTCTCAGCATGGCTGGCGATGCCGCGGCGCTTGTCACCAATCCCATTCAGAAGGAAGTGCTTTACGCCGCTGGCTTCAGGCACCAGGGGCATACGGATTATCTGGCAGCATTGGCTGGCAAACAGGGCCAAAGGTTTCATGAGGTCATGATGCTCGTGGCGCGCGATCTTCGCGCTGTTCCTCTGACAGTTCATATCCCCTTCAAGGATGTTCCAGCTGCCCTCAGCACTGGGATGATTGTGACCCAGGCCCATGTTGTGGCCAATGACCTGCAGAAGTATTTTGGCATCGTGAGACCCCGCCTAGCGTTCACCGGGCTTAATCCCCACGCGGGCGAAAACGGCACCATGGGCCGGGAGGAACAGACGGTTATCATCCCCGCAATAAACCAGCTGCGCGCCGAAGGCCTGACCGTTATGGGGCCGCTTCCGGCTGATACGGCGTTTCATGAGGAAGCGCGGGCAAGCTATGATGCCATCCTCTGCATGTACCATGACCAGGCTCTGATTCCGGTGAAGACCCTGGATTTTCATGGCGGGGTCAATGTCACCCTGGGCCTGCCCTTTATTCGTACCTCACCGGACCACGGCACGGCGCTTGGCATTGCCGGCACGGGAAAGGCAAACCCCCAAAGCCTTATTGCAGCGCTAAAACTTGCGGGCGAAATGGCTGCCCATGTCCGTGGTTGAGGATGGGTTGCCGCCGCTTCGCGAGATCATCGCGCGCTATGACCTCGGGGCAAAAAAAAGCTTGGGTCAGAATTTCCTCTTTGACCTGAATCTCACCCGCCGCATTGCGCGCAGTGCGGTACCCCTGAAAGGGTTTACCATTGTTGAGGTGGGGCCAGGTCCCGGCGGGCTGACGCGCGCGCTTCTGATGGAGGGGGCAACACGTGTCGTCGCCATCGAGCGTGATGAAAGGACCCTGCCCGCCCTTGCGGAAATATCAGCAGTCTATGCCAACAGGCTTTCAATCATTGCCGATGATGCCCTTGCAATCAATTGGTCTGAAGTTGTTTCCGGCCCCGCAAAAATTGTTGCCAACCTTCCTTATAATGTCGCCACCACTTTGCTCACGGGATGGCTTACACAGGGTGCATGGCCTCCATGGTTTTCGTCTCTCACGCTGATGTTTCAGAAGGAAGTGGCCGAACGGATTGTGGCAAAACCGGGAGGCAAGGACTACAGCAGGTTATCTGTCCTCTGCCAGTGGCGCTGCGAGGTAAGAAAACTTTTTGATGTCAATCGAAGTGCATTCACGCCTGCTCCCAAGGTTACATCCAGCATCGTTCAATTAATTCCGAAGCAGTATTTCGAGGTTGCCTGTGATGTGAAGGACCTTGAGAAAGTAACCGCTGCTGCTTTCGGCCAGCGCAGGAAGATGCTGCGCTCAAGCCTGCGCGGCGCGTTTGATGAGCCGAAAACCATCCTCGCTGACCTCGGCATAAGTCCGGAACTGCGGGCTGAACAATTACAGGTGAATGATTTTGCAAGACTAGCGAAGGTGTTGGGGGAACGTTGAGTTACAGTCCCTTGGTCAGACCACGCACGAATTCCGTCAGCCCCACACGCCGACGGCGCTTCAGCCTTTCAGCGCACAAGATGGCGGTGACCTGTGCATGGGAGCCTTCAAGCTCGTCATTCACAATCACATAATCATATTCCGCCCAGTGGCTGATTTCGTTAGAGGCTTCCGCCATGCGCTTGGCCACAACGGTGGGAGTATCCTGGGCCCGGTTGATCAGGCGGTTTTGCAACTCATCCGACGATGGCGGCAGGATGAAGATCCGCACCAGGTCTTCCTTCATCACCTGGGCGATTTGCTGGGTGCCTTGCCAATCAATATCAAAAATCACATCGCGGCCCTTGACCAATGCCTCATCAACGGGCTTGCGCGGCGTGCCATAATAATTGCCAAAGACCTCAGCCCATTCCAGCAGTTCGTTCCGGTCGCGCATCTGGGCGAAGCGTTCCTTGCTGATGAAATGATAGTCCTTGCCATCGGTTTCGCCGGGGCGTGGGGATCGCGTGGTGACCGATACCGACATGGTAATGTTTTTGTCGGCGGCCAAAAGCTTGCGCGAAAGGGTTGTCTTGCCTGCCCCTGAGGGCGAGGACATTACGAGAAGCAGGCCCCTCCGGGCAATGTCAGTTTTCCGCACCATCTTATTCAATGTTTTGCACCTGTTCGCGCATCTGATCGATGACAGTTTTCAGCTCAAGGCCAATGGCGGTCAAAGTCTTGTCCAAGGCCTTGGAACACAGCGTATTGGCTTCGCGGTTAAATTCCTGCGCCAGAAAATCAAATTTGCGGCCGGCAGGTTCGGGTGAGGCTATCAAGGTGCGCGCCGCTTCAAGATGGGCAAACAGGCGGTCCAGTTCCTCCTGAATGTCGGCACGTGTGGCAATCAGGATAGCCTCCTGATGCAAGCGGTCCTTGTCAAAACTGGCTCCGGTATCGAGCAGCTTGGCGATTTGTTCGTGCATGCGTTGCTTTATGGCTTCAACCGATCTTGCCGGACAATCGCGGGCCGCAACAACCAGGTTTTCAACCTTTTCAAGCTGCGCGGAAATCACCATGGAAAGCCTGGCACCTTCGGCACGCGTTGCGGTATCGAGGGCAACGGCCGCCTTTTCCAGCGAGCCTGCGACATCTGCCAAACGCGCTGCCATGTCAGCCTCCGTTTGCGTGGGCTGCACCACGTCCAAAACGCCACGAAGACCCATGAGGGACACAGCACTGAGGGGAACACCGCCGATGCGATCACGTAGTTTTTCGGCAATGCCCAGTACCTGTTCCAGCACAGCCTCATTCACTACAACGGCCTCAGGCGTGGCGGCCCCGCTCGTGGTCAGTATAACCTGCAAATTTCCGCGCTTGATGTGCTGGGACAGGGTGCTGCGGGCCACCGCCTCAAGGGCCTCAAAGCCCGAAGGCAGGCGGCAGCGCAAGTCCAGCGCCTTGCCGTTGACGCTCTTGATTTCCCATTGCCAATGCAACCCATCCTTTTCGCCTGAACTTTGTGCAAACCCCGTCATGCTCGAAAGCGCCATATCGTCCCCGTCGCCAGAATCAATTTGTGGAAAGTCTAGCGCGCTTCCCGGCATGGTGACATCACCATGCCGAAAAGGAATCGCGCCAGTTTAATAGACTAGAGCAAATCCTTGTCGGCGAAGTCATGCAACTTCGCTGGGATTTGCTCTGGCAGGTGGCTGGCCTCCACTCCACTTTAGTCCTCGCCAGCGGCCCATCAGACCTTATACTATGCGTCATCCCATCAGCAATCAAAGGACAATCCATGATCAAACGCATCGTTTTTACCGGCGGTTCAGGCAAGGCGGGGCGGCATGTTGTGCCGTGGCTCAAGGTCAAGGGCTATGACATTCTCAATCTTGACCTCAAGCCGCTGGATTGCCCGGGTGTGAACACCCTGATTACTGACGTGACCGACAGCGGACAGGTCTTCAATGCGCTTTCCATGCATTTTGACTTTGGAGGCTTTGAAACAGGGAAAGGCCCCGCCAAAATAGATGCGGTCGTCCATTTTTTGCGGCGGTCCCGCGGGTGTTGCTACAGCCCGACAATGTTACATTTTCCGCCAACGTGGTAAGCACCTACAATGTCATTGAGGCGGCGGTAAAACTTGGAATCGGCAAAATCATCATCGCCTCGAGCGAGACAACCTATGGCGTTTGCTTTGCCGAGGGCGACAAGGATTACCATCATTTCCCGCTGGAGGAAGATTACGACAGCGATCCGATGGACAGTTACGGATTGTCCAAAGTGCTGAATGAAAAAACCGCGCGGGCCTTCGCCATGCGGTACGGGGCGGATATTTATGTGTTGCGTATCGGCAATGTGATTGAGCCCCATGAGTATGACCGCTTTCCGGCGTTCATAGCTGATCCCAAGTCGCGCAAGCGCAATGCCTGGAGCTACATTGATGCACGCGATCTTGGCCAGATTGTCGATCTCTGCCTTGGAAAAGACGGGCTTGGGTATCAGGTTTTCAATGTGGTGAATGATACGATTACCGTGAGAGAAGACACAGCCGGCTTTCTCAAACGCTGGTGCCCCAACACGC
Source organism: uncultured Aestuariivirga sp. (assembly GCA_964486305.1). Taxonomy (GTDB): domain Bacteria; phylum Pseudomonadota; class Alphaproteobacteria; order Rhizobiales; family Aestuariivirgaceae; genus Aestuariivirga. Next base: position 2,499 of record CAZAMS010000342.1, on the reverse strand, counting down.
CGCATCGCCGCGCCCTTGTTGGCCAGGAAGCACCATTGTCAAATCGCAAGATCCGCGAACAACTAGGCTTCGTCGAGGAACACAATTGGCGCAAATATGTGAAGTCGTAATGACAGCTATTGCTTTGGCTTCTGCTTCGGGATGGGCACAAGCTGATTGGCAACCATAACCCAGGTTCCGGGTTCCAGCGGCGTTGCGGCCAATTTGGCGGGCTTTGGAACAGGCATCACAACAGCAGGCGTTGCAGCTTCGGCCACAGCAGCGGGATCAACCGGCTTTGCTGCAGCTGCCTCGTCAGGCTTTGCAGGCTCCACAGGATTTGCCGCCGCTGCAGGCAGAGTCGGCGGAACTGGCAGTCCATCGGCCACTGGCGCGGTCGAGGCCACCGTGGTTGTGAGAGTGGCCTGAACACCTTCAATGGCCCGCCACTTGGCAACATTGGCGTTGTGTTCGTCCAGGGTCTTAGCAAAGGCATGACCGCCGCTGCCATCGGCCACGAAATAGAGATAGCCCGTATCGGGCGGATTAAGCACCGCTTCAAGCGAGGCCCGGCCCGGATTTGCAATGGGACCCGGAGGCAAGCCGTCAATCTTATAGGTGTTGTATGCCGTGTCGGAGGCCAGGTCGTCCTTGGTCAATCCGCGATCGAGCTTGCCCTTGCCGCCGACGAGCCCATAAATAGTCGTAGGGTCCGACTGGAGGCGCATGCCTTGCTTCAGGCGATTTAGGAATACGGATGCTATGACCGGACGCTCCTCGGGGATTGCCGTTTCCTTCTCCACGATGGAGGCGAGGGTTACGGCTTCTTCCTTGGTTTTCAAAACATCGTTCACAGCGCGCGCTTTCCAGACCTCGTCGAGCATTTTGGCTTGTGCGGCCTGCATGTCGTCCAGCATCTTCTGACGCGTCAATCCGCGGGGGAACACATAGGTTTCAGGCAGGATCGCGCCTTCAACCGGCACTGCGGTCACATCACCCGTCAGCACTTCGTTTTCAGTGACGCGGGACACGGCCATTTGCGTGGTCCAGCCCTCGGGTATGGTCATCTTGTAAGTTTTAACGCGTCCGCTGGCAATTATGGATAACACCTTGTCAATGCTGGCATTGGCCGGGAATTCATATTCGCCAGGCTGGAGGCGGCCACCAAAGACGCCATTCACATGGGCCGCCGCCGTAAAGATGCCAGCGCTGCTGATGATGCCTGCATCTTGCAACTGCGCGCCGATCGACCGCCTCGGACCCTGATTCACCTGATAAACGGTATTGACCGCCAAGGGGCCCTCTGCAGTGAATTGCATATAGGCAAAAACAACAGCACTACCGGCAATCACAATTGTTACAAGGGCAATTGCAAACAGCGAGCGCAACACACGTGTAAATGCCGACTTCCGAGCCTTGCTTATGACAGGATCAGGTACCCGCAGTGGTTCGGCGCGTTGAGCCAAATCGTGCTCTCCTAAGGATCAGCCCGCAAAGCGGCGCATGATGATTGATGCATTCGTACCACCAAAACCAAAAGAATTGGACAGAACTATGTTGATCTCTTTCTTTCGTGGCATTTTGGGGACGAGATCAATATTCGTTGCAATCGAAGGATTGTCCAAATTCAAGGTGGGCGGGCACACATTGTCACGGATTGCGAGAATTGAGAATATGGCTTCCACGGCACCTGCCGCGCCCAGCAAATGGCCGGTGGAGGACTTGGTGGATGACATCGACAGGCGCTCAACCTTGCCATCCATGATACGTTCAACGGCGCGCAGTTCAATCTCATCTCCCACGGGCGTGGAGGTGCCATGGGCGTTGACGTAGTCAATCTCGGTTGCCGCAATGCCTGCCCTCTTCAGCGCCGCCTTCATGCAGCGGAAAGCGCCATCTCCATCTTCAGGCGGTGAAGTGATGTGGTAGGCATCGCCTGACATGCCATAGCCCACAATCTCGGCATAGATTTTTGCACCACGGGCTTTGGCATGTTCCAGTTCTTCCAGGATGAGCATGCCTGCGCCTTCGCCCATGACAAAACCGTCACGGTCCTTGTCGTAGGGGCGCGATGCCTTGGTGGGCGTATCGTTGAAGGCGGTGGACAGGGCTTTACAGGCGGCAAAGCCCGCAATGCCCAAACGGTTGATGCAGGATTCAGCCCCGCCGGCAAACATCACATCGGCATCATCGAGGGCAATCAGGCGGGCCGCATCGCCAATGGCATGGGTGCCCGACGAGCAGGCAGTGACCACCGCATGGTTCGGGCCCTTCAAGCCCTGGGCAATTGAAATCTGGCCCGAAGCCAGGTTGATCAGGGAGCCGGGGATAAAAAACGGGCTGATGCGGCGCGGGCCCTTTTCGTGCATGAGAATGGTGGTTTCTTCAATGCTTGGCAGGCCGCCAATGCCCGCACCGACCAGCACGCCCGTGCGAAACTGCTGGTCCGGCGTCTTGATCTCATAGCCTGAATCCTTGATCGCCTGCTGGGCCGCAATCATGGCGTATTGAATGAAATCG
>CAZAMS010000341.1:0-7561 GCA_964486305.1 uncultured Aestuariivirga sp. | reverse complement strand
ATGTTGTGCAGGTTCTGATTGTTGCAGCCCATGAAGGTCAGTTCCACGCCTGCGAATTCGCCTTCCTTGACATTCTGCTTTGTGGCAGCCAGGCACATTTCGCCAACTTTTTGCCAGTCCGCATCCGTGGGCGAACCCTTGCCAACGCCAGGACTCTGCAGAATTTGCGCGCGCAGATTGTCTTGGGCCTGCGCTGTTGTGGTCAGCGTGCCGAGCGCGCCAGCCATGCTTGCGGCGGAAACGGCAGCCGAACCTTTAAGCCAAGTCCGGCGGTTCATGACCATCCGGTTATAAAGTTCAATCTTCATTGAGGATCCTCCCAGTGGGTTATAATTCTTCTTGCAAAGTCACCGGTGATTTTGCTTTCTGATTTTTGGAAAGCGCTTGATATTCGATAGGTGACACAGGCACTTGATACTATGCGCGCCAATTCCGTGATGTCAATTCATGCAGGGGCTCGCGAATTTATTTTTTTACGTACGTAAAGCGTGTAAATGCTGCTGCAGTGCACAACTGGCGAGGGGGAATATGGTTGAATCAGAACAACGTTTTGCAACACGGTTGAATTCTTTCCGCTCTAAAAACAATACGGCGCTCACAGTCGAGCAAGCCGTGCGGGCGGTGGCGGAAGTTCCGGGCGTGTCGGCTGTCGAATTAAACTATCCTCAACACTTCACGGGTGACGGCAACAGGTCGGTTCTTGCGGCAGCGGCGGATGTGGGCCTCGCAGTAACAGCACTCAATCTTCGGTGGGACGGACCGGATTTTGTCCATGGCGCCTTTACCCATCCCAAGCTTGAGAATCGCGAGCGGGCAGTCCGCACGGCTTGCGAAGCTGTTGATCTGGCATCGCAGAACAACATCGACCATGTGATTCTTTGGATGGGGCCCGATGGCTATGATTATCCCTTTCAGGTAAATTATGGTGCCATGTGGGATATGGAAATTGCTGGCTTTCGTCAGGTTGCAAGGCGCAATCCGAACGTGCGCGTGAGCGTCGAATACAAGCCAAGTGACCCGCGCCGGACCTCGCTTATTCGCTCAATGTCGGATTCACTGCTGGCTGTAAATGAAGTTGGCTTACCCAACTTTGGGGTGACACTTGATTTCTGCCACGCACTCATGGCCGGGGAACAGCCGGCTGCAGCGGCCTCGCTCGCATTGCGTGCAGGCAAACTGTTCGGTGTTCACCTCAATGACGGAAATGGCCCGGCCGATGATGGGTTGATGGTGGGATCAGTTCACCCGTGGCACACCCTGGAGTTGCTCGCAGAACTTCGCAAAGGCAGTTTTTCGGGCACGCTCTATTTTGATACCTTTCCGGACCGTGTCGATCCTGCCCGTGAATGTGCCGCCAATGTGAAAACCGTGCAGCGCATGTTGCGGCTCCTCGACCAGGTTCCGCTGGAAAAACTGCGCCAGGCCCAGGCGGGGCAGGACGCTGTAACTGCGACGCGGCTAATGCAAGGATTGTTTTTCAATGACTGAAGACGAGACCCCTACCGCCGTCGTGCTCGGCAGCGTCCACATGGATCTCATTGCGACTGCGCAGCGATTGCCGGGTCGCGGTGAATCCGTTGTGGGGCAAGGCTTCACCATATCGCCCGGCGGCAAGGCTGGAAACCAGGCCTGTCAATTGGTCAAATGCGGAACCGACGCTTTCATCCTTACGCGCCTTGGCGACGACGCATTTGGCCGCCAGCTGTTTGAACATCTCACAACAAGGGGCGTTGATCCTTCGCTCATTACAGTTGATGCATCCCAACCCACAGGCGCCAGCACGGTTTTTGTTGCAGAAGGCGATTATTCTTCAATCATTGTAAGCGGTGCGGCAGGCAAGCTAACCGCAGCGGATATTGAATCCCGCCGTGCTGCCCTTGAAGCGGCCGATGCCCTCATCCTGCAGCTGGAATTGCCCGTTGCGGTTTCCATTCCGGCGGCGCGCATCGCGAAGGCGAAGGGGCGCTATGTCGTGCTCAATGCTTCGCCGGCACCGGATGGCTTGGCTGAAATTCCAAAAGAGCTGCTGCAGGCGGTTTCGGTACTTATCGTGAATACCTTTGAAGCAGGAAGGTTGCTTGGGCGCACATTCTCAAATGCCGAAAGCCCCTCAGCCGTGGCAGAACTGGCAAAAAAGTCCGGCGTTGAGTTGGTTATTGTTACGGCAGGCGCTTCGGGCAGCGCTGCAGTCCAGCGCGGTGAGGCTTTCTTCCAGCCAAGTTATTTTGCCAAAGTTGTTGACAGTGTTGGGGCAGGTGATGCTTACCTCGCGACATTTGTAACTGCCCAGCTTGAGGGCCTGACGTTGCAAGAGTCGCTGAAACGTGCCGCCGCGGCAGGGGCGCTTGCCGTATCCCGGGCGGGATCGTCAGCCGGACTTATCACACGACGTGACATTAACCAGTTCTTAGGGTCCTAGCGCGGTGATCAACTTTGTTTGAACCGAAGTTCCCCTTTTTTCCTTCTCCCCAGCGGGGAGAAGGCGGGGCCCAAGCAAAGCTTGGGAGGATGAGGGGGAGCAGGTGATTCAATTGCAAGACCTGCTCCCCCTCACCTTCCCAACACTTGCGTGTTGGGCCCCTTCCTCCCCCCCAAGGGGCGAGGAAAAGTAGGGGCCGTCGCTGCATATGAAGATGATCAGGCCCTGAGGCGCGATTAACTTCCCAGTTCCTTCATCAGATCGCGGTTGCGCTCATAGAGCTTGCGAAACACCCCGTAGTGTTTGCGATAAATTTCAGCATGCTCTGGGTTGGAGCTGAATTTTGATGCAACCGGATTCCAGCTCTTGATGTCTGATCGCTGTGCATCACCTACCGCAAGGGCTGCGAGGAAGGCATTGCCATAGGAAGCTCCCATGGATTTGCTGCGCAGGATTTGGCTCTTGCCGGAAATATCCGATGTCGCCTGCGCCCAGACCTTGTTTCGTGTGCCGCCACCAACCGCAAAAATGTTCTGTGGAGTTTCGCCGACATCATCATAGGTTTCAAGGATGTGGTTTGTGCCAAAAGCGATGCCTTCAAGTGCTGCACGAAAGAGATCGCCGCGTGTATGTGTGAGGTTAAGCCCGAAGATTGTACCCCTCGCGTGGGCATCATGGATTGGGGTACGCTCACCGGAGAAATAGGGCAGCATGACAAGATCCTTGGCACCCGGTGGTGATGCTTTCGCTTCAGCAACGAGGGCTTCCATGGCCTCAGCGGGATCAAGCTCCCGCGCCAGTGTTTCACGAAACCAGTGGGTGAGGGTGCCGCTTGTTGCCAGGCCTGCCATCGAGGCGTGTTGCCCCGGAAACAGCCACGGCGCATACCACAGCCTGCCATCCTTCACACGCTTGGAGGTGATCGCGATGATGAAGATGGTGGAACCATACATCAGCATCATGTCGCGCGGTTCCAGCACGCCAACGCTGATTGCTTCCGCTGCCGCATCCACGGTGCCGCAAATCACGGGCGTTCCAATCGCCAGTCCGGTTTCCTCTGCGGCCTTCTCCGTCACAGTGCCGGCAATGTCGGTTGTCCAAATAATATCAGGCAGGCAATCAAGCGGAATGATGTCGGATGCCAGTTCATCGCTCCACGTGCGGCGTTCCACCGAATAGAGAGGTGCACTGTTGGCAGCCGTATAATGATCGATCACGAATTTTCCGGTGAGCCGGTAGACCAGATAGGAGGTGGAGGTGAGAATTTTGTGGGTCTTGGCAAAAATATCTGGTCTGTTCCTTTTGAGCCAGAGGATTTTCGGTCCTACCGATTGTGAGGTCAGCGCATTGCCGCAATAGTCGAGAATGCGATCAGCCCCAATCCCTGCGGTGAGTTCATCGATTTCCTTGTCGGCCCGTGTATCCACCCCATAGAGCACCGCGTTCATCAGCGGTTCGCCCGCTTGATTCACCGGCAACATGCACGGGCCGATAGCGCTGGCGCCCACAGCTCTGATTTCTTTGGGATCGATATTGCTGTCGGCAAAAAGTTTTTTGGCTATGAAGGTGAAATCGTCCCACCAATCCTCGACTGCGCGATGTTCCGCCCAGCCCGCCTGCGGAACCAGCATTTTGTGGGGTTTTGCAGCGCTGGCAACAATTTTGCCCTGTTGGTCGGCCAGAATTCCCTTCGACTCGAATGTTCCAATATCGATGCCGAGGTAATATTTCATCAGGTGTAGCGGTCCCGGTCGAGGGAGAATGTCTGATCAATGCGGGTAATCCCCGCGATCAGCAGCTGGGCGAGACCTGCAAGGTCTGCCGGATCGCAGACTTCCAGCGAGGAATGCGTGTAACGGCAGGGAAACCCAAGATCGATTGCTGCAATCCCTTCATGCAGCAACTGCACATAGGATGAATCGGTGAGCGCTCCCACATGGGCGCTCCGTTGCAGGTTTAACTTCTGCTGAGCTCCAGTCGATGAAAAGAGGCTGACAAGGGCAGGGTGGGGAATTGTGCCGTTCAGCGTGCCGCGACCGTGAAAACTGTACATGCTCATGGCGGGGCCAGCCCCAAGCCTCACATCGCCGCGCGTTGCCATGTCTGGCGTATCGGTTGCGAGGATGAGATCAAGCTGGATGGCAATGTCGGGCGCAAGTTTGCGCGCTGCCGTGACAGCGCCTTGCAGGTTGAACTCCTCAAGCACGGAGAACAGAATATGTGTTGTCGGCTTCTTCTTGGCCTGCAGCAGCGCGCGAGCTACTTCAATGACCACAGCACAAGCCGCCCGGTCATCAACCGAGGTGCCCGCAATTCTGCCATCGGCAAGAGCAAGGACCTTGGGTTCATAAACAACCGGCGTACCGATATTGACGCCAGCCGCAAGCACCGCGTCTGCATTCGCAAATCCCGAATCAATGAAGATTTCCGCGTAGGGCAGCACTTTGTATTTTTCTTCCGGCGTCGTGGCGTGGTGGCTTTTGTTGGAAATGATCCCTGCAACATCGCGTCCCTCGCCAACGCACAGAAGCACGGCCTGTGAAGCCAGCGCCCGTTCCGGCACACCGCCCAGCCGTTCAACCCTGATCAGGCCATTGGCTTCGATCTTGCGCACTACAAATCCAAGCTGGTCCATATGGGCAAACAACATCACGCTCGGAAGTTTCGGATCGCCTTCAATCGTTGCAAACAGATTGCCAAGGCGGTCGGTTTTGGAGGCAAGGCCGAGCTTGTCCAGTTCCTTTGCAATGGCACGACGCACCCGGTCCTCATGGCCGCTGAGCCCCGGAATGAGCATAAGATCAGCGGTCAGCTTACGCAGGCGGTCCTTCATTTCACTCAACCCTTCCGCGCCTGCCGAACAATGCGCATGAAGTCCGCCGCCCGTTCCGGGTCAACCGCATTCCACGTATTGCCATCATATTTCAGCGATGAACCCACGATCACCCCATCGGCTACCTGAAGAACATCCGCCACCGTTGCGTGTTTCACGCCCGTATTGGCTAATACTGGCGTATCGGGCAGAACTTTCTTTACCTCTTCAAGGTCAGACATGGCGGCAGCCTCGCCCGTGATCGTGCCGGACACAAGAATGGCATCCGGAATGCTGGAGAACACCGCACTGCGGGCCCGGTCCGCCAGGCCCCGCCGGTCCAGCGAATAGGCAAATTCCGCGCAGACATTATAGAGCACGGCAACATCACTCCGCCCCAGCCGGTCGCGATAGCGTAGCGCTGCCCCGGCATCCGGATTCCACGGTCCCATGTCGGAAGCATAGGTCCCCGTCATGATCTCGCGCACGAAAGATGCGCCCGTGGCGGCAGCCAAAGCCATGGAGCTCATGGGGTCCCACAACACATTCACGCCAAACGGCACTTTGATTTCATAACGCAGCGCACCAATGGCAAAAGCCATGGTGGCGGTGGACGCCGTATCAACCTTGAATTCGTAAGGCCTGTCATTCTCATTGCCAAACATTACAGCATCAACACCAGCAGCCTGAAGCGCTGCCAGGTCTTTGCGGGCACCTTCAATGATTCCGTTCAAACCTGATTTTGCATCATGCAGGGGCGAACCCGGCAAGGCGCCGAAATGCACCATGGCGATGATCGGTTTCTTGCCGCCAAAAACTTTCTTGAATTTCGCCGTCATTCCTGTTTCCTGTCACGAGCCGGGAAAGAATGAAAGAAATCGGAAGGAAGGGCAAGTGGCCGATACTGACAAGATTAAGAATGTGGGTGCCCGCGCTCTTGCCGATCTCTCTGTCGTTCTGGATAATGTGCAGGAAGCCGATATCGAAGGTTTTATCGCCACCATTACTGGCGCCAAGCGTGTGGCTCTCCATGGCCTCGGCCGTGAGGGTCTGCAAATGCGAGGGCTTGCCATGCGTCTTTTTCACTTGGGGATTGATGCCCATGTTGTTGGCGATATGACAACGCCTCCCCTAGGGCCTGGCGACCTTTTGATTGTCTCGGCAGGCCCTGGCGATTTTACCACAATCGAAGCGCTTATGAATATTGCGAAGAAGGCAGGCGCTAAAACCGCCGTGGTCACGGCTCAAGCCGCAGGCGGTGCAGCACGCCGCGCTGATGTTGTGCTCCATATCCCCGCCCAGACCATGGCTAATGATCAGGCCGGCAAACTCTCGGTGCTGCCTATGGGCTCACTTTTCGAGGTTGCCATGATGCTCGTCTTTGAGTTGGTTGTTTTGAGGTTCCGTGACCGCCTCGGTGAGACACCAGAAACCATGCGGGCCCGGCACACCAATCTGGAATGATTAAATCCGCACCCCAGAGTCTGCATCGAAGAGATGGGCTGCACCGGGGTTTGGCATCATGCGCAGGTCTTCGCCCGGCTGCACCGAAATCCGCTCGCGGAAAACGCTGACAATTTTCTGCTTGCCGAGCTTCGCAAAGACCTGGGTTTCCGATCCCGTGGGCTCGATGACCGTCACGTTCGCTTTCACTCCTTTCTCGCCAAGCGTGAAATGTTCTGGCCTGATGCCATAGACGGCGGGCCTGCCGTCGGATGCGGATGGTGCCTTGGCAAGGGGAAGCGAAATTCCATCCTCAGTTTCAAACACGGGCTTGCCCTTGCTGCGGATGGTGCCCTTGATCAGGTTCATGGATGGCGAGCCAATGAAACTGGCCACAAACATGTTGGCCGGCTTGTCGTAAAGTTCCAGAGGCGTTCCCGATTGCTCCACAATCCCGTCATGCATGACAACGATCCGGTCGGCCATGGTCATGGCTTCAACCTGGTCATGGGTGACATAGACAGTTGTGGTTTTCAGCCGCTGATGCAGTTCCTTGATTTCAGCCCGCATCTGCACGCGGAGCTTCGCATCAAGATTGGACAGGGGCTCATCGAACAGGAACACTTTTGGATCGCGCACAATGGCGCGCCCCATGGCCACGCGCTGGCGCTGGCCGCCCGACAATTGCCGGGGGTAACGGTCGAGATAGGGCATGAGGTCAAGAATTTCAGCGGCACGTCGCACCCGGGCTTCGATTTCTGCCTTCGGCGCGCGGCGCAGCATCAAGGCAAAGCCCATATTTTGGGCTACGGTCTTATGCGGATAAAGCGCGTAGGTCTGGAACACCATGGCAATGTCGCGGTCCTTCGGCGGCAGGAAATTCACCA
>CAZAMS010000340.1:0-3290 GCA_964486305.1 uncultured Aestuariivirga sp. | reverse complement strand
CTGACTTGTTTCAAAGGCCCGAGGCCTCATTCAAGCAATTATGTGACATCATAGAAGCCTGCGTCGCCAAGACTACGTCGCGCCACTTTGAAAAACTCGATTCCGCTCAATGGAAAGAAGGATATCAAGGCTGGATAAATGTCAATATGAAAGGAGCTTACAATGCCCCTCATCAACACGGTGGAAATCTGTGGTCAGGAACTTATTATGTCTCGGTTCCGAAGACCAACTTTCCGGATAGCGGAGCGATAGAATTTATGGATCCCCGCACGGTCCAGCCACAGAGCATAGGAAACGGCGGCAGCTTTTTGAACACGAAAATGAAGTTTGTTCCGGATGCGGGCAGCTTGGTGGTTTTCCCGTCTTACCTTCTCCACTGGGTATATCCTAATGAGCATGAAGAAGAACGTGTATCGATTGCTTTCAATATGAAACTCGTGAAGTAGGGATGAGTGACCGCTCACCGGTAAGCCTGCTCTTGCTCAGGGTCTAACTTCTTCTTAGAGCGCTTTAGTTTTTGATTGAAGCACTCGTGGCCAACACGCCCTCATCCGGCCTTCGTTCGCAAGCTCACCCTTCTCCCATCCTTCGGACGGGAGAAGGCAAAGCCTTTAGAGATTATTGCCTTCTCCCGTGCGGCAGCATGGGAGAAGGTGCCCAACGGGCGGATGAGGGCTTTTTTACTGTTATTCGGTTACGTCCACATTCTGGAACTCATGGGCGCCGAGCGGGCTTACCTTGTAACCTGAAACGCTCTTGCGGATGGGTTCGAAGACGGTGGAGTGGGCAACGTTCAGCCACGGCACCTGTTCCGCCACGATCTTCTGGGCGTCCTGGTAGAGGGCAGTGCGCTCGGCCTGGTCCGTAATCTCGGCGGCCTTGACTATGTCCTCCTGGAACTTGGCGTCACACCACTTCGGGATGTTGTTGGCGTTCGGCTTGCCGTCCTTGTCGCAGCCCAGAAGCACGGCGAGGAAGTTATCCGGGTCGCCGTTGTCGCCGGTCCAGCCGAGGAAGCCCATCTGGTGCTCGCCAGCCTGCATGCGCTTGCGATACTCGCCCCACTCATAGGAGACGAGCGTTGCATTGATGCCGACCTTGGCGAGGTCCGCCTGGACCATTTCGCCCATGCGCTTGGCGTTGGGGTTGTAGGGGCGCTGCACCGGCATCCACCAGATGTCGGTGTCGAGCGAAGTCACCCCGGCTGCCGCCAGCATTTCCTTGGCCTTGGCTGGATCGTAGGGGATGTCCACCGTCGCTTCATCATAGGACCACATGGTTGGCGGGATGGGGTTCTTGGCCTTCTGGCCAGCACCCTGATAGACTTCCTTCAGGATGGCATCACGGTCGATTGCCATGGCGATGGCCTTGCGGACTTCCGGCTTGTCGAACGGTGCCTTCTGGGCATTCATTGCCATGTAGCCGATGTTTAGGCCCGCCTGTTGCAACAGCTGGACATCGGGGTTGGAATCCATGTCAGCGAGGTCGGCCGGATTCGGCGCGATCATAATCTGGCATTCATTGGCCTTGAGCTTGGCATAACGGCCCGAAGGATCAGGCGTGATGGCATAGATCAGATCATCGACCTTTGGCTTCCCGGCCCAGCCGTCGAAGGCCTTGAAGCGGATGACCGCATCCTTCTGGTAGTCAACGAACTGGAATGAGCCGGTGCCGACGGGAATCTGGTCAAACTGCTCAGGGGTTCCCTTGTCCATCAGGTACTTGGCGTATTCAGCCGAGTGGATGGTGGCGAAATCCATGGCAAGGTTGGCGATGATCGGTGCATTCGGCTTGTTGAGCTTCATGACGACGGTGAGGTCGTCCGCACCCTTCTCCACCGACTTGAGCAGGTCAGGCATGCCCATGTCGTTGAAATAGTCGTAGGCGGCGCCCGAGACTTTTGCATAGGGATGATCGGCCTTCCACATGCGTTCGAAGGACCAGATCACGTCTTCGGCGGTCAGGTCGCGGGTGGGTGTGAAGCCATTTACACCTGAATGGAACTTGACGCCCTTACGGAGATGGAAGGTGATGGTCAGGCCACCGTCGGCGACCTCATAGGATTCGGCAAGGCCGGGTTCGGTTGCGGTCGTGCCGGGGGTGAATTGCACGAGCTTGTTGTAGACGGGCCGTGCCGCATCAAGGCTGGTGCCGGTGGTATTGATGGCAGGCGTGAAGTTTTCGGGCGAGCCTTCCGAGCAATAGACCAGCGATTTTGCCTGCGCGGCGCCTGCTGCAAGCATTGTGCCCATCAGCAACGCGACGCCAAACAGTTTTATTGATTTCATGATTGTCTCCCTAATTTTTTTGAACGCCCAGAGGGGCGATGGAGCATCTAAGCACGTTTTTTCCGATTGATCAAAATTGTGTTTTGGGTGAAGTAAGTCAATCGGATTTACTTATTAACAGTGCTATGGTGAAGTCGGGATGCGGAGTGCATGGATGACCAAAATAACGGTTCCAAACGAAATTATCGCGGCTTTTGAGCGCGATGGCGCGGTCGCTCTCAAGGGCTATTTTGCCGACTGGGTGGAGGTTTTGCGGGCCGGGATCGCGCGCAATATGGCTGAGCCCAGTGCGGACGTAAAAATCTACAAGGGCCGGGATGGCGGCGGGCGTTTCTTCGGTGACTACTGCAACTGGGACCGTATTCCGGAATACAAGGATTTCATCTTCAACTCTCCAGCAGCGGAGATTGGCCGGCAGCTGATGGGCACGAAAACGGCGCGGCTGTTTCATGAGCATGTGCTGGTGAAGGAAGCGAGCGCCGGGGTGGCCACGCCCTGGCATCAGGACCAGCCCTACTACTGCGTGGATGGCAATGACACGGTAAGCATCTGGATTCCACTGGACCATGTGCCAAGGGACCGCACCCTGGAATTTGTTGGCGGCTCGCACAAATGGGGCAAGTACTACCGGCCGGAACGTTTTGACAAAACCCCGCTCAATGAAAATGACGGACTTGAGGAAGTGCCCGACATCAACGGCAACCGGGACGCCTTCAATGTGATCGGCTGGGCGCTTGAACCGGGCGATGCGGTGGCCTTCAACTACAAGACGCTGCATGGCGCGCCGGCCAATAATTCAGCGAGCGAACAGCGGCGTGCGTTTTCCTTGCGATTGATTGGTGATGATGTGCGTTTTGCCCGGCGCGAAGGTGTCAAAACCTCGCCGCCATTTCGCGGCGTGACTTTGGCGCATGGCGCGGTGATGAATGCGCCGGAATTTCCGGTTTTGATTTCGTGAATTTGTATTTTCTGGAAATTTGAACAGTGGGCGCAAATGGAAAT
>CAZAMS010000339.1:0-8065 GCA_964486305.1 uncultured Aestuariivirga sp. | reverse complement strand
ACCGCCATTCTCGATATTGATGTCCACCACGGCAATGGCACCGAAGCTATATTCTATGATCGTGCCGATGTGCTTACCGTCTCGATCCACGCGCACCCGAAACGGTTTTATCCCTTCTTCTGGGGCTATGAAAACGAGACGGGTCGGGGAGCGGGCGAAGGCTTTAATCTGAATATCCCAATGGAGCGCGGAACCGTGATCAAGGATTATTGCGTGAGCTTGGAAAAGGCCCTGCATCGCGTTAGCGACTTCAAGCCCGATGTGATGGTGCTGGCGGCGGGCCTCGACATTGCCGTGGATGATCCCTTCAAGGGCTTTGCCATCGCAACGCCCGAATTTGCCGCCATTGGGAAAATGATTGCACAATTGCGTTTTCCCACCTTGGTTGTGCAGGAGGGCGGCTATCCCAGCCCGAGCCTTGGTCTAAATCTCGCTTCGCTGTTGAAGGGTCTGGGCGCATGACGTTTGAAATTCGCACCATGCAGGACAATGAGGCGCAGATCGTGGCCGACATGGTGCATGGGCTGGCCCGCGATTTGAGCTTGAATGTCGTCCCCGCTTTGACCGGCAAGGTGCTTTTAGAAAGCCTCGACCTCGTGAATGTTGTGGTGGCCGCCGAAGCGGGAAGGCTTTTGGGCGCCTGTCTCTCGCTCATGACCTTTTCCACCTTTCGCGGCAGCAAGGGCGTTTATGTCGTTGATCTCTTTGTCGATGCCGCCGCGCGCAATCGCAACATTGGCGAGGCGCTCTTGCGGGAAACAGCGCGGCGCGGCAGGGTGCGCGGTGCCAAATTTGTGAAGCTGGAAGTTGATTTGACCAACGCGGGCGGCGGGCGGTTTTATGAACGCCTGGGTTTCAAGAAAAAACTTGAGGACAGGCTGTTCATTCTGGAACAGGATGGCCTGAACTATTTCATCGCAGAGAGGGATACTCCATGACAATCAATCGCGTTGGCCTGATCGGCGTTGGCCTCATGGGCCATGGCATTGGCAAGAACATCGTTAGCAAGGGCTTTGCCCTGAACGTAATGGCGCACAAGAACCGCGCGCCCGTCGAAAGCCTGATGTCCATGGGTGCGAAGGAATGCGCTTCGCCCGCTGAAATCGCCAAAGCCTCAGACATGGTTATCCTCTGCGTCACCGGAACGCCCCAGGTTGAAGAAGCGATCTATGGCGCAAAGGGCCTGGCCACGGCCCTGCGCGATGGCCTCATCATCGCCGATTGTTCCACCGCGGAACCGGCCTCCACCATAAAAATCGCCGCTGAACTCAAAGCCAAAGGCACATATTTCGTGGATACACCCATGACGCGCACGCCGAAGGAGGCCGAAGCGGGCAAGCTCGGTCTCATGGTGGCGGGCCCCGCAGATATCCTTGCCAAGATCAGGCCCGTGCTGGATTGTTTTGCTGATACCATTGTGAACTCCGGCGATGTGGGCGCGGCTCATCAATTGAAGCTGCTTAACAATTTCATTTCCATCAGCCACGCCGCCATCGCCGCCGAGGCCATCACGGTTGCTGGCAAGGCGGGCGTCAAGATGGAGGCGCTGCGTGATATCGTCATGTCAGGTGGTGCGATGTCCATCATGTTCGAGCGCCTGATCAAAGTGCCGTTGGCGGACGATGATACCGCCGCCAAATTCGCCATTAAGAACGCAAGAAAGGACATGCGCTATTACACCAACATGACCGAGCAATTACCCGTGGCCTCGTTCCTCGGCGAAGGCGTGCACCAGCTCTTTGTCATGGCGGAAAACATGGGTTACGGCGACCGCTTCATCCCGCGCATGATCGACGTGTTCCAGCAAATAAACGGACTGAAGAAGTAGGATTGCAGGACTTATGAATGTCCCAATGAAATGCGATTGCGGCAAGCTTCAAGGCGTGGCGAAAAACTTTTCGTCTATGCGGGGGCGCCGCATCATTTGCCTATGCGATGATTGCCAGGCTTTCGCCCATTACCTCGGTCATTCAAAGGTGGTGCTTGATGAAAACGGTGGCACGGAAATATTGCAGATGCTGCCCGCCAATCTGGAAATCACCCACGGGATCGAAAATTTGAAGTGTTTGCGACTTTCGAACAAAGGCATGCTCCGCTGGTATGCCGGCTGTTGCAACACACCGATTGCGAACACTGCCCCGTATTCCAAAATGCCTTATGCCGGAGTTGTCCATTCCATCTTGGACTTTGGCGACGGCACCAAATCCCGTGAGGCGGGCCTGGGACCCGTGAGGGCGAGAATTCAAGGCAAGTTCGGCATTGGTAAATTGCCCGAAGGCACCTACCAAAGAGCGCCATTGGGTTTGATACTGCGTATCATGGGCTTTCTGATCAGCGGATTGCTCTCGGGCAAATACGCCCCGTCTCCGTTCTTCGACCGGCAGACCGGCAAGCCAACTGTCGAGCCCCATATCCTCTCAGCCGACGAACGCGAGGCGTTACGCAAATTTTGCGGACCGAATCCGAGCAAAATTTAGCTGGGATGCGGGCAGATTTGACGGCGCCCTCACCGCCTCGTGTTGCCCTGTGATTTGCAAACTCGCGGCAACCCGTCGCAAAGTCTTCCCCAGCAACAGGGAGGATCATCATGAGCCGCATTGAAGTCCGCAAAGGCATGCCCGATGTGCAACTCACCCGCAAAGAATTCGAAAGCCGCTTTCGCAACCGTTTCTTCGATCCCGCCTTTGCCAAAAACGAAGCAGCCCTCAAAGCCATTATCGAAACGGCCTGGGATGGTTATGACGCATATCGCAAGAACCCCATAAAGCGTGTGGCAGGCGAGGGCTATGCGAAGCCCAAGGCGGAACTTCCGGTGGAATGGCTGGCAACCAAAGCGGCCATCGACGCCGCCGAGTCCCGCCAGAAAAATCCCAATTCGCCCAGCCGCATTCTGTTGGTGAATGGATCCATGCGCTCCGACCAGAGCTGCCCCGGCGAGATGTCAAAAACCTGGCGGCTGCTGAAACTTGCCGAAGAAGTTGTCCACGCCGCCACCGGATTTGAAACCGACATTCTTGACCTCTCATTACTCACTTCACAATATGGCCGCGTCATTCACCCCTGCAAGGCCTGCGTCTCCACCGCCCAGCCGCTCTGCCATTGGCCGTGCTCGTGTTACCCCAATTTCGCCATGGGGCAGACCAGCGACTGGATGAACGAAATCTATCCCATGTGGGCGGCGGCCCACGGCGTGATGATCGTAACGCCGGTGAACTGGTACCAGGCGCCCGCTGGCCTCAAGTCGATGATTGACCGGCTGGTCTGCGCCGATGGCGGCAATCCCGATCCCACCACGACGGGCGGCAAGGATCCGAAACTCGCCAAGGAACTCGAGATGAAGGGCTGGGATTATCCGCGCCATCTCGCAGGCCGCGCCTTTTCAGTCGTCGTGCACGGCGATGCGGCAGGTGTCGAAAACCTGCGCCGCATTTTGACCGACTGGATGGAAGACATCGGCATGATCGCCGCCGGCCACAAGTCCCATATCGGCGCCTACATCGGCTATCTCGGAACCTACGCCGAAAGTCACGCCGATCTTGATGAGGATGTGGACGTGCAGGCCGATGTGAAGACAGCGGCACAGGCTCTGGTGAGTGCGGTGAAGCTGTTGCGGGCAGGGAAATTGACACCACCAGATGCCGAGCTGCGTGAGGCACGACCGAAGTAAGTAATCCCTCACCCTGAGGTGCCATGCGAAGCATGGTCTCGAAGGGCCGCTACCACGGACGCAGATGCTTCGAGGCTCGCGTTGTTCGCACCTCAGCATGAGGGGTATTTGTGTGGCGCTTGACTCCGCGCCTTCCCCATGTTTCGTGACCCCAAACAGGAACTCAGGGAGTCTCGATTGAGCATTGCGTTTACATTCCCAGGGCAGGGAAGCCAGGCCGTTGGCATGGGAAAGGCCTTGGCCGACGCATTTCCCGCAGCAAAGGCCGTGTTTGATGAGGTGGATTCAGCGCTCTCGCAAAAGCTTTCCGCTGTGATGTGGGAAGGGCCGGAAGCAGACTTGACACTCACTGCAACTGCCCAACCCGCCCTGATGGCGGTGAGCATGGCAGTGGCCGAAGTGTTAAAAACCGAGCACGGAATTACGGTAGGCAACACAGCAAAATTTGTTGGTGGACATTCTCTCGGTGAATATTCGGCGCTGGCAGCGGCGGGAACTTTTTCGCTGTCCGATACGGCCAGGCTTCTGCGTATCCGTGGCATAGCCATGCAGGCCGCAACACCCGTTGGTGTGGGAGCCATGGCCGCCATTCTGGGATTGGATTTTGCCGATGTCGCTGCCGTTGCCAAAGAGGCGGCCCAAGGTGATGTATGCCAGGCGGCCAATGATAACAGCAGCGGGCAGGTGGTTATCTCCGGTCACAAAGCCGCTGTTGACCGCGCCTGCGAACTCGCCAAAGCGAAGGGCGCAAAGCGAGCGATTCTTCTTCCCGTAAGCGCACCTTTCCACTGTGCCTTGATGCAGCCCGCCGCCGATGCGATGGCGGAAGCGCTCATGAGTGTGACCATGAACGCGCCATCGGTTCCCCTGATTGCAAACGTCGTGGCCGGACCTGTTTCTGACCCCGCCGAAATTCGCAAACGCCTCGTAGAGCAGGTCACAGGCACCGTGCGCTGGCGCGAGTGTGTGGGCTTCATGGCAGCAAGCGGAGTTAAACTGTTTTGCGAAGTGGGAACCGGTAAGGTATTGACCGGACTCTTGAAAAAGAATGCGGCCGACGTCCAGGGACTTGCGCTCGGCACTCCCGATGATATCGCAGCCGCTGCTGCAATTCTAAAGCAAGGATAAGGCAATGTTTGATCTCACAGGAAAAACCGCGCTGATCACCGGAGCCACCGGCGGCATTGGCGCTGGCATTGCCAAGGCGCTGCATGGGGCAGGGGCAATGATTGCGATTTCCGGAACCCGCGCTGCCGTGTTGGAAGAATTGAAAGCGGTTCTGGGTGAGCGGGTTCACGTTCTCCCCTGTAATCTGAGCGACGCAGCCGACGTTGAAAAGCTCGTGCCCGCAGCGGAAGCGGCCATGGGAGGGATTGATATCCTCGTGAATAACGCGGGCATCACAAGGGATGGCCTCGCCATGCGCATGAAGGATGAGGATTGGGCCACCGTGCTCGATGTGAATTTAACTGCGAGTTTCCGCCTGTGCCGTGCCGCCATGCGCCCCATGATGAAAAAGCGCTGGGGCCGGATTGTGAATATCACTTCCATTGTGGGGGTAACGGGCAATCCCGGCCAGGCGAATTATGTGGCCTCCAAGGCTGGCATCATCGGTTTGAGCAAATCCTTGGCGCAGGAACTGGCGTCGCGCAGTATAACGGTGAATTGTGTGGCCCCCGGCTTCATCGCCACGCCCATGACCGATGTTTTGACCGACAGGCAGAAGGAAGGCATTCTGGCCAAGGTTCCGGCGGGTAGGCTGGGTTCACCGGAAGATATCGCCGCTGCGACCCTTTACCTCGCTTCCGAGGAAGCAGCCTACGTAACGGGCCAGACGCTCCATGTAAATGGCGGCATGGCGATGGTTTGAGGATACAAAATCCCTCACCCTGAGGTGCCAAGCGCAGCTTGGCGTCGAAGGGCCAGTTGATACGGACACAGATGCTTCGAGGCTCCCCGGGTCAAGTCCCATCATGATGTAAATTTGGGGCGCGCGCGCTGACTTACCCGTTCAACACCTTCATGGATGCCGCCTGATAGCGATCGCCTGAGGCTGCCCCTTTGGGAAGCGCATTGGACAGTTTTTCGATTTCCGAATTGCTCAACTTGATATCAGCAGCAGCGGCATTTTCCTCCAGATAGGTGCGGCGCTTCGTGCCGGGGATGGGAACGACGTCATTGCCCTGTGCCAGAACCCAGGCCAGCGCTACTTGTCCGGGCTTCACACCCTTTTCCGCCGCAAGCGATTCAACGGCGTTCAACAGGCTAAAGTTGTTTTCAAAATTTTCGCCCTGGAAGCGCGGCGTCATCCGGCGGTAGTCCTTCGCGTCGATGTCGTCGATTGTCTTGAAACGTCCCGTGAGGAAGCCACGGCCCAGCGGACTGTAGGGAACCAGTCCAATACCAAGCCGGCGGATTGTGGGCAGGATTTCTTCTTCAACATTGCGGCTCCAGAGGGAATATTCGGTTTGCAACGCCGTAATCGGATGCACCTTGTGGGCCCGCTCGATGGTTTTGGCTGCAGCTTCCGAAAGGCCGAGATAGCGTACCTTGCCATGGCCTACGAGTTCAGCCATCGCGCCTACGTGTCTTCGATCGGTGTATTGGGATCGACGCGGTGCTGGTAATAGAGATCGATAACCTCAACCCCCAGCCGCATCAAACTTTCATCGCAACACTTGCGCACATAATCCGGCTTGCCATTGACGCCAAGAAATTCACCGTTGGGGCCACGCATGTTGCCAAATTTGGTAGCGATTACAACCTTGTCATGCTTGCCCTTGATGGTCTTGCCGATAAGTTCCTCATTGGCTCCCACCCCATACATATCGGCCGTATCAAGAAAATTGACGCCAAGCTCAAGGGCGCGGTGGATGGTGGCAATGGATTCCACATCGTCGCGGCCCGCATAGAACTCCGACATGCCCATGCAGCCCAAACCCATTGCTGAAACGCTTAATGACGCCAGTTTACGCTGTTGCATGGCCTATGGTCTCCTGAATTTAGGGATGTAAGCAGATGGATGTAAGTAGCCGGCAGACAACCCGCAAGGCCAAAAATAATCCCCCTTTTGCCCAAATCGGATTCTGTGGTAGTTAGCGGGTAGGCACAAGGGGGAACCACCACAAAACCGGGTGTCCAACCTAAGTATAATTCCAAGCAAACAAGGACGATTAAACATGAGTGACGTTGCTGAGCGGGTAAAAAAGATCGTGGTCGAGCACCTCGGTGTAGACGGCGATAAGGTAAAAACCGAGGCAAGTTTTATTGATGACCTCGGCGCCGACAGCCTCGACACGGTTGAGCTCGTCATGGCTTTTGAGGAAGAATTCGCCATTGAAATTCCCGATGACGCTGCCGAAACAATCCAGACCGTTGGCGATGCAGTGAAATTTATTGAAAAGGCTGCTGCTTAAAGCCGGTGCCGCGCGCCAGTGCGGCATTCGTCAATCGCCACGCGGGGGCAGGGACGTGAAACGCCCTGGCTCCCGCGTTTTTATGTGAGGGAGCGCGCATGCGTCGTGTCGTTGTAACCGGGTTGGGGATTGTAACGCCCCTTGCCACCGGTGTTGAAGAAACGTGGGTACGCATGCTGGCTGGCGAGTCAGGGGCTGGCCCCATCACCAAGTTTGATGCCAGTGACTTGCCCTGCCGCATCGCCTTTGAGGTGAAGCGCGGGGATGGCAGCAACGGCACCCTGAAGCTCGACGATTGGCTCGATGGCAAAGAGCAGCGCCGCAACGATGATTTCATCCAGTATGCCATGATAGCGGCCCAGCAGGCGATCAAGGACTCAGGCTATGAAATCAAGACGCCGGAGCAGCAATACCGCACCGGTGTGTTGGTTGGGTCCGGCATCGGCGGTCTTCCCAGCATCGAGGAAACCACCATCCTCATGCATGAAAAGGGCCCGCGCCGCATCAGCCCGTTTTTCATCCCCGGCTCCCTGATCAATCTGGCTTCGGGCCAGATTTCCATTGCCCATGGCTTGAAGGGGCCGAACCACGCAGTCGTCACCGCCTGCTCATCCGGCACCCATGCCATTGGCGATGCGGCGCGCCTGATTGCCCTTGATGATGCCGATGTGATGTTTGCGGGTGGCACGGAAAGCTGCATCAATCGCTTGGGCATAGCGGGCTTCGCCGCCTGTAAGGCCCTGTCAACAAACTTCAATGATACGCCCACCAAGGGTTCACGCCCCTACGACAAGGACCGCGATGGCTTCGTGATGGGCGAGGGCGCTGGCATGTTGATCCTGGAAGAACTGGAACATGCCAAGGCGCGGGGCGCACGGATTTATGCCGAGATCGTGGGCTATGGCATGTCAGGTGACGCCTACCACATAACCTCGCCGCCGGAAGATGGCGATGGCGCATTCCGTTGCATGAAGGCCGCTTT
>CAZAMS010000338.1:0-11065 GCA_964486305.1 uncultured Aestuariivirga sp. | reverse complement strand
ATTCCGGCAGCGCGCGATTAATGCCGGACGGCGGTCAATCATGCCATTCCAGACCACGCGCGTGGCATCGTACGAAGGACTTGACGGGTCCAGCACCTCACCGCGCAATTGCGCGCGAAATCCTTCTACTTGCGCGGTTGTGATCAACCGGGATTTGTCATGTGCCATGGTCCAGTCCTCCAAATTGGAAAAAAGATTAGTTCAATCAGCACAGAGGCACTAAAGTCGAAAAAGTTGAAAAGCGGTCATTTCTGCCATGGTAGTACCGAGCAGCCCTCTGAATGTAGCAATACTCGCAGTGCCGGAGGTTACGGCTTCGGCACTTTTTGGGATGTTTGACCTCTTTTCCTCGCCGGGACGGGATTTCGCATTTATCACGCGGGGGACAGCGGGCGAACAGCGCATGCGGCCCTGCATAGTGGCACGGGGCAAGGAGGGCTTCAGTGCAGCCAATGGCATCTGGGTCCGGCCTGACTATGATTTCTCGAACTGCCCAAAGCCCGACATCGTCTGCATCCCGGATTTCTTCGTCAATCCCGGCGAAAGTGTTGCGGGGCACTATGACGCGGAAGCACAATGGCTGAAACGGGTCCACAACGAGGGTGCCATGCTGGCAAGTGCATGCTCAGGTGCCGTCTTGCTCGGCGAGGCGGGCCTGCTCACAAATTGTGAGGCAACGATCCACTGGGGCTATGTCTCAATGCTCACCGATAACTATCCCAACGTAAAAGTAAGGCCGCACCAGTCGCTCGTATTGAGCGGCGAAGCCCAGCGCATCATTATGGCTGGTGGCGGTTCGAGCTGGCAGGATCTCGCACTCTATCTCATCGCCCGCTTTGTGGGGCTGAAGGAAGCAATTGAGGTCGCACGGGTCTATATGCTGCAGTGGCACGACCTCGGCCAGCAGCCCTTCGCTGCCCTCATGTATTTCCGTCAAACGCAAGATGGCGTCATCAGTCGTTGTCAGGAATGGGTCGCCCGAAACTATAAACAGCCTTCACCTGTTGCTGCCATGATCGAAATCTCGGGTCTTGCCGAGCGCACTTTCATGCGGCGCTTCGCGGAGTCAACCGGAATGACGCCCCTTGACTACGTTCATGCCCACCGGCTGGAGGAAGCCAAGCAGATGCTCGAGACAGGCGATCTTCCGGTGGAAGCCATCGCCAACGAGGTGGGCTATGAAGATACGAGTTTCTTCGGACGTCTTTTCCGCCGCAAGGTTGGCTTGACGCCCGCCCAATACCGCCTGCGTTTCGGCTCTTTGCGCCGGGTTCTTGCCCGAATTTAGTTCAATTTGGGTTTGCACATCACGCTTTCAGCCACTACTTTGTGACCATGCCGCAAATCCGCAATGTCACCGCCGTGTTGGGCCCCACCAATACTGGCAAGACCCATTTGGCCGTGGAGCGCATGCTGGCCCATGGCGGCGGCATGATCGGCCTGCCGCTCCGGCTGCTGGCCCGCGAAATCTATGATCGCGTACGGCTCAAGGTGGGCGATCACGCCGTAGCTCTTGTCACCGGCGAGGAAAAAATTATTCCGGCCGCCCCGCGCTATTGGGTGGCAACCGTTGAAGCCATGCCGCCGGATATTGACGTGCCATTCCTCGCCATCGACGAAGTTCAGCTCTGCGCCGATTTCGAGCGGGGACACATTTTTACTGACCGGGTTTTGCACCGGCGCGGAATTGAAGAGACCATGCTTCTCGGTGCCGCAACCATGAAGCCCATTCTCGAAGCCATGCTGCCGAAAACCAGCTTCATTTCGCGTCCGCGCTTTTCCAAACTCACCTATGCCGGCGTAAAGAAAATGACACGGCTGCCACGAAGATCAGCCATTGTCGCCTTCTCCGCCGAGATGGTTTATTCCGTGGCCGAACTCATCAGGCGTCAGAACGGTGGTGCTGCCGTCGTGATGGGCGCCCTCTCGCCCCGCACCCGCAACGCCCAGGTAGCCCTCTATCAATCGGGTGATGTCGATTACATCGTGGCCACCGATGCCATCGGCATGGGCCTCAACATGAACGTCGATCATGTGGCCTTCGCGGCCACCCGGAAATTCGATGGCTTCCAGTACCGCCAACTCAGCCCCGGTGAACTCGCCCAGGTCGCAGGCCGTGCCGGGCGTTACATGAACGACGGCACTTTTGGCTGTACCGGCGAAGCCGATGCCTTTGAGCAGGAAACCATCGACCGTCTCGAAAATCACAATTTCGATTCCATCCGCTCGCTGCAATGGCGCAACCCCGATCTTGATTTCGGCTCCCTTGAGCGCCTGCACCGCAGCCTCACCACCTTTCCACAGCACGATGGTCTCACCCGCGCCCAGGCCGGCCCCGACATCCAGGCGCTGGAAGCTGTGGTGCGTGATTCCGACATCACCGACCTGGCCAAATCCAGGAACGACGTCGAGCTCCTTTGGTCCGCCTGTCAGATGCCGGACTACCGCAACATTTCTCCCGCCGAGCACGCCCATCTCGTGGGCCGCGTATTCCAGTTCCTGGCCAGCCCGCCGGGCTATATTTCGGAAGATTGGTTTTCGCGGCAATTGCAGCATTGTGAAAACACCGATGGCGATCTTGATACGCTCTCCAATCGTATCTCCCATGTCCGAACGTGGACCTTCATCGCAAATCGCAGTAATTGGCTGAAAGCGCCCGCCTATTGGCAGAACCGCGCCCGCGAGATAGAAGAAAAATTGTCAGACGCGTTGCATGAAAGGCTAACCCAGCGTTTCATTGATCGCCGGACCAGTGTATTAATGCGCCGCCTGGCACAAAAGGAAGAGTTAATGTCGAGTGTTGAAGAAGATGGCGCCATTCATGTTGAAGGCGAGTATGTAGGGCGCATCAAGGGTTTTAACTTTATTCCCGATGGTACAAGCGAAAGCCATGAACAGCGCACCTTGAAGGCGGCAGCCGTTCATGCCGTAAGTGCGGAAATTCTGGCCCGCGCCAATGCTGCGGCAACCTCCGCCGATCCCGACCTGAAACTCACCCGTGGTGGAAACATTATTTGGAACCACGAACCAATCGGATTTGTCGAAGCGGGCGAAAGTCTTTTGAAGCCAGTGGCCAGGGTGCTTGCCAGCGATCTCCTGTATGGACAGGCCCGCGAAGACGTGCAAACCAGATTACAGAAATTCATTGACCGCCATGTCTCCACCCTTCTCGAACCTCTGCTCAAATTGCAGGAGAACGAAACGTTGCAGGGCATCGCGCGCGGCATCGCCTTCCGCATTGTCGAAACCTTCGGGGTGTTGCCAAGGGAAACCGTGCTTGAAGATGTAAAGTCCCTGTCCCAGGAAGATCGCGCCGCACTTCGCGCTCAGGGCGTGCGCTTTGGCGCCTTCCATATTTTCACGCCGCTCCTCCTGAAGCCCGCCGCAACCGAACTCCGACTCCTGCTCTGGGCGTTGCAATTGAAAAAAGCCGGCACATTGGATCTAGCAACACTTCCCATTCCGCCGGGCCAGGGCCTCACCTCCGCGGTTTTTGATCACAGCACACCGCGCGGATTCTATGGCGTCTGCGGCTATCGCATTTGCGGCTCAAGGGTTGTGCGCATCGACATGCTGGAGCGCCTTGCTGATCTCGTGCGTGAACGGGTTTTCTGGCGCTCCCGATTCCCCGATGAGGTCCGCCCCTCCGGTTCCGTTGAGGGCGGCGGCTTCATAATCGTCGCTGACATGATGTCGCTCGTCGGCTGTTCAGGCGAAGAATTTGAAGGCATTTTGCGCAGCTTAGGCTTCCGCATGCAGAAGAAAAAAATCAAACGCCCCGCAACACCATCACCCATCGTGGAAGCAGCGAGCCCTCCTGCAGAACCCGAAACCATCTCAGAACCCGTGAGCGTCGCAGAGCCAGAGCCCGTAGCTGCGGCCCCTGAACCCGAACCAGTAACAACAACAACCACGGAAACTGAGTCCGTCCCCGCGCTAGAAGAACCCGCCTCGCCTCCCATTGAATCCGCCCTTGAAGAGGTTGAAATCGAAGTCTGGTGGCCAAAGGATACGGGCCCATTCCGCCACCGGCCGGAAGCCAAACCCCAGCACCGGCCCCAGCCCAAGCCAAAAGATCAGAAAGAACGTCCGCCAAGGCCTGAACGCAAACACCAGGCGAATGAACGCAACGAGCGCCGCGAAGAACCCAAGCGCCGGCCCGAAAAGCCCTTGGATCCCAATTCGCCCTTCGCCGTCCTGGGCGCTCTCAAGGCACAAATGATGGGCAAGAAAAACTGACGCAACGTCTGGACAAGTGGCTTTGGTTTGCCCGCGTGGTTAAGCAGCGCCCCATGGCAGCCGCCCTCATTGAAGAGGGCCATGTTCGCCTGAACCGGGCAAAGATCACAAAACCCGCCCATCCGGTGAAACCCAACGATGTTTTGACCATTGCCATCCACGACCACATCCGCGTCCTGCGCGTGGTAGGTGTGGGCATTCGTCGCGGGCCCTTTGCGCAAGCATGCCAGCTATACGAAGACCTCTCATCTCCCCCTTCACGCGACGAAAAAGACCGTGCATAAGGCAGAAATTATTGCTAAGCATCGTTCGTTATAAAGAACAACTGGACCGTCATGACCTACATCGTCAACGATAACTGCATTAAATGCAAATATATGGACTGCGTTGAAGTCTGCCCGGTGGACTGCTTCTACGAGGGCGAAAACATGCTGGTCATCCACCCCGATGAATGCATCGATTGTGGCGTTTGCGAGCCGGAATGCCCGGTTGACGCGATTAAGCCTGATACCGAGCCGGGCCTCGAAAAATGGCTGAAAATTAACGCCGAATATGCGCCAAAATGGCCCAATATATCAATCAAGCGCGATGCCCCGGCCGATGCCAAGGAATTTGAGGGGGTGGAAGGAAAATTCGAGACCTATTTCTCGGAAAACCCCGGCGAAGGCGATTGATTTCATTAACCATCCTGTGAATAACGCAGGGCTCCGATGCCAAGATAGACAGTACACGGATATATCACGCTTTAATTTTCCCTAAAATCGTGATATACTCCGTCTCAATGTGAACAATACCCCTGCAAGTCATAAAACCCGGGCCCCTAAAGCTCGGTTATTTTTTCGCCCAAATGGCGGCGAAACCGGGGTTTAGGCAAAGGCGAAGGACAAAAATGAAAAAAACCGTCAAAAAGGCAGCTCTGGCAAAAAAGGCAGCCCATACCAAAAAGTCGGTTGCAAAGGCAAAGACTGCAACCAAGGCGAAGGTTGTGGCCGTGAAAGCCAAGTCTAAAGCTGTAAAAACCAAGCCGAAGGCGAAGGCAGCTCCCGTTGTAAAACCCGTTGCCAAGAAGACGATCCTGACCAAGGTAACAGGCCATCTGAAGCACGCAAAGCCTGCCCATGTGGCCCCGGCGCCTGTTGCAAAGCCCGTAGCCGTGGCCCCAAAGCCCGTGGCAGCACCTGCCGCCGTAGTGGCAAAGCCGGTGGTTGCCGCTGCTCCCGCAGCGCCCCGGAAACTCGCCTTCAAGATTGGCGAACAGGTCGTCTATCCCGCCCATGGCGTTGGCCGGATCACCGCCATTGAAGAGCAGGAAATCGCCGGCTCAAAGCTTGAGCTCTACATCGTTGATTTCGAGCGCGAGAAGCTGCGCCTCAAGGTGCCGACCAACCGCGCCGAGCAAAAGGGTATGCGCCGCCTGGCCGACCGTGGCTTGATCGAGCACGCCATGAAAGTTATCCGTGGCCGGGCCCGCATCAAGCGCACCATGTGGTCCAGGCGCGCCCAGGAGTATGATGCGAAGATCAATTCCGGCGATCTCATTGCCGTGGCCGAAGTCGTCCGTGATCTCTATCGCTCCGACCGCCAGCCCGAGCAGTCCTATTCCGAGCGCCAGCTGTTCGAGCAGGCCCTGCTCCGCATGGCCCGTGAACTTGCCGCCGTCCGCAAAGTTGACGATGACCAGTCGGTGAAGGAACTCTCCGAATTCCTCGCCAAGAACGCCAAGCGCGCCCAAGCCGCCGGCGAAAAGGCCGAAGAAGCCGCCGCCGAAGAAGCCGCATAGAGCATGTTCCGGCAAAGGCCTGCCCCGGACGTGATCCGGGGTTGCACGACTTTGCCGATAAGAACATGCTCCAGATTATGAGAATTTTTCCAAGACCTCTAGGGACAGGCCCGGGTTTCAAACCCGGGCCTTTTCTTTTATGCACATTCCAAACTATAAGGGCATTAGCGCGTGATCAGGAAAAGTGGAATGCGGTTTTCCGCCCGATCACGCGCCAAACAAAAAAGGCGAGGTCCCGTAGCTCAGTTGGATAGAGCATCAGTTTCCTAAACTGAGGGCCACAGGTTCGAATCCTGTCGGGGCCACCATTTTTTAATTTGAATTCTTCTCCCGATTGATGGGATAGCCGCTCGCCGGTCCGCGCAAGGGCTGAATGAGCATCCGATCAAGCCAAAGATCACGCGGCGTGCGGAATTGTTCAATGCCGATGGTCATGCCCTCATGGCCTTC
Source organism: uncultured Aestuariivirga sp. (assembly GCA_964486305.1). Lineage (GTDB taxonomy): Bacteria > Pseudomonadota > Alphaproteobacteria > Rhizobiales > Aestuariivirgaceae > Aestuariivirga. The sequence continues at coordinate 4,596 of CAZAMS010000338.1, read as the reverse complement.
TCGTGGCTGTGCCCGATAAGTTCCCAGCAATCGGTCCCACCACGGCAGATTGAAACCGAAATTGCTGTTGGTCTCACTCGGGTGAATAGAATGATGAACCCGGTGCATGTCGGGTGTCACGACGATGAGACGCAAGATGCGATCCAGTCCCAAGGGCAAGTGAATGTTGCTGTGATTGAACAGTGAGGTTCCATTCAGGATCACCTCAAAAACCAAAACCGCAACTGCGGGCGGACCAAACACCACAACCAAGGCAAGCTTGAGCGCCATCGAGAGCAGAATTTCGATGGGGTGAAACCGCAAGCCAGTGGTGACGTCAAATTCCAGATCCGCATGGTGCATGCGGTGCAGCCTCCAAAGTGCCGGCACCGCATGGAACATTACATGCTGCAGATAAATTGCGAGATCGAGCAGCAGCAGCGACACGATCAAGACAAGCCAGCCGGGCAGCGCGAAAATATTCAGCAAGCCCCAGCCCCGTTCAGAAGACAGGAGCGCCATCCCCACCGCCACGATCGGGAAAGTCAGACGGACCAGCAGCGTATCGATCACCACAACGCCTAGATTATTGCTCCAGCGCAAAAGCCGGGGAATTTCCTGACGTCTGCGCGGTGCGGCAACTTCCCAGGCAGCCATGACGGCAAGGATTGAGAACAGGAAGAACAACCGGATCTGCAGTTCATGTGCCAGTAAAAATTCCGACATATCCAGAAATTCCTCAGTTAACTGATGATAAAATGATGCGCAGCAATGCATCATACACGCATTGACTTATGCGCACCGATTATATCTGATGCACGGGATACATAGCAAAACATGGCCCCATGATCAGTTTCACCCCCCTTATCGAATCCCTTCCCTCCACCGTTCCCTTCGTTGGCCCCGAGACCATCCTGCGGCGCACTGGCATTCCGCTTCGCGCCCGCATCGGCGCCAACGAAAGCGTCTTCGGCCCCTCACCCAAGGTGATTGCCGCTATGCAGGAAGCCGCCGATGAGTCGTGGAAATATGGCGATCCGGAAGTCTATGATCTCCGCGATGCCATCGCGAAGCACCACAAAATCGATATTGAAAATGTCACTGTCGGCGAAGGCATCGATGGCCTTTTTGGTCTGGCTGTCAGGCTCTTTGTTGAACCCGGCGTCACCGTTGCAAATTCCTATGGCGCCTACCCCACCTATAATTTTCACGTCGCAGGTTTCGGCGGAAGGCTCGTCACCACGCCTTACGTGAATGACCACGAAGACCCGGCCTCACTCCTCACCCTTGCCAAGAGGGAAAAAGCCCGCCTCATCTATTTCGCCAATCCCGATAACCCCATGGGCACCTGCTGGAAAGCAAATATCGTGCAGGAGCTGATCGACAATATTCCAGCGGGCTCGCTGCTCATGCTGGATGAGGCCTACCATGAATTTGCCGAGGGCACCGTTCCCGCCCTTGATATGGCCAATCCGAATGTCCTGCGCTTTCGCACCTTTTCAAAAGCCTATGGCATGGCCGGCGTCCGCGTGGGCTATGCCCTGGGCCACCCCCACCTCATTTCAGCCTTCGACAAGATCAGAAATCATTTCGGCGTAAACCGCATGGGTCAGGCGGGTGCCATAGCCGCACTCGCTGATCAGGATTATCTCGTCTCAGTGCAGCAACGTGTCGCCCGTGCCCGCGAAAAAATTTACGCCATTGCCCAATTCAATGGCTTCGGCTGCGTTCCCTCATCAACCAATTTTGTCGCCGTCGATTGCGGAGGAGACGGCGCTTACGCGAGAAAAATTCTGGAGGGGCTCGCCGCCCACGGCATATTCGTGCGCATGCCGGGCGTGGCCCCCCTGAACCGCTGCATCAGGATCAGTGTGGGAACCGACGAAAATCTCGCCGCTCTCGAAGAGGCCTTGCCGCTGGCAATTAAAGCAGCCGACACCTAATCAAAAATTCTCATCATGACCGGACTTGATCCGGTCAACTTCTTCGCAAGACGGAGATGCCCGTGTCGAGCACGGGCATGATGAGATGGGGTCCACAAGCTCGCCAGCTCTAAGCGCCTTCCGTAATCAGGCTGCTGAGGTCAAGCCGCTTGGTCATCATGGCAAGGCTGCCATCCGCATTGCGTGGCCATTTTTCCTTGGGCCGATCCCAATAGAGCTCCACGCCGTTCTGGTCCGGGTCGCGCAAATAGAGCGCCTCTGAAACCCCATGGTCCGAGGCTCCATCAAGCTGGATATTATGGGCCTTCAATCTCCGCAACGCATCGCCCAGATCGGCCCGCGTCGGATAAAGGATCGCCGTGTGATAAAGCCCAGTGGTGCCCGGAGCCGGTGGCGACCCGCCAAGGCTCTCCCAGGTGTTCATGCCCAAATGATGGTGATAGCCGCCCGCTGAAATAAACGCCGCCTGGTCGCCAAACTTCTGCTGCAACTCGAATCCCAAAACGCCGCAATAGAAATCCAGCGCTTTCTGGATGTTCGAAACTTTCAGGTGCACATGGCCAATAGAGGTGCCTGCGGCGATCGGGTTTGCGGTCTTCTTCATCGTCATTCTCTTCTGTAACTAACAATGTTGCGCATATAGGCGGGCCCAGAGTCACAATCAAGCCAAAGCCGTGGATGAACATTCAGCCGGCCTTGAGTTTGCCGCCGGGATCGTCGAAATGAAAGATCAAATTCAAGGAGCACCCCAATGTCCACCTCAAAACTGTCGAAAAACCTGACCGTCGTGGATCATCCCCTCGTGCTCCACAAGCTCACCCTGATGCGCGACAAGCACACACCCTCTGCCGTGTTCCGCCAGCTCCTGCGCGAAATCAGCCTGCTGCTGGCCTACGAAGTGTCCCGCGATCTGCCCATGACCACGCAGACCATCGAAACGCCAGTAGCCGAAATGGAAGCCCCAATCCTCAAGGGCAAGAAACTGGTGATCGTCTCCATTCTCAGGGCAGGCAACGGCCTCCTTGAAGGCATGCTCGACCTCATGCCCTCGGCCCGCGTCGGCCACATCGGCCTCTACCGCAATCCCGATACCCTCCAGCCCGTTGAATATTACATGAAGGTTCCGGTGGACATCGCTGAGCGCCGGGTGATTGTAGTGGACCCCATGCTGGCCACCGGCAATTCCGTTTCTGCAGCCATCACGCGATTGAAAGAGAAAGGCGCCAAGGACATTCGCCTTGTCTGTTTACTTTCAGCCCCTGAAGGCATCGAACGTTTCTCCAAGGAACATCCGGATGTGCAGATTTATACGGCCGCTGTCGATAGCCACCTGAATTCCCACGGCTACATCGTGCCGGGCCTCGGCGATGCCGGTGACCGCATGTTTGGAACGAAATGATTCAGAATGGGACCGGTTAATCTCCCGTTAGTCATGGCAACAAGTTAACGGCAATAAATACTATTCGACAATAATTAACCCACTACTCTGCCTCCACACGTGATTTGAGAGTGCAGAAAATAAAAATGCCCGTTGCCGCCGTTGCCAGTCATCATCTGCGCCCCGATCAAAAGTTCTCCAAGCATGCCGATGGCACGAGACCCCGCGTTCTCTATGCCGAGGATTCCACTGCTTCAAGAATCGTGACAACCGCCATGCTCAAGCGCATGGGGCTCGAGGTGGATGCCGTTGAAGACGGCGAACTCGCACTTCGCCATGCGGAAAAATCCTCCTACGATGTCATCCTGCTTGATATTGAAATGCCGGTGATGGATGGCGTGACAGCAGCGCGCGGGATTCGCGCCCTAGGAGGCAAGACTTCAAGGACCCCTATTCTCGCATTGTCAGCGTTTCTGGCCGATTCCACGGAATTTTCCCATTGGCGAGATGCCTTCGACCATGCCCTGCCAAAACCCGCCAACAGCAATGAACTGCACCGCGCCATCCGGGGCGTCTTGGTTTCAACACAACCCGCGCCCCCGGTTATCGTTGAACCCGCCAAACAAGGGTCAATTCTCACCGGCCTGCGTGCCACCTTGCCTCGGGGAACCTGGGTAAAACTCATAACCCTGGCTGCCACGGAAAGCATTCACTACGCCAATGCGGCGGCGGCCGCTTTCGAAGCCAATGATGCTGAAACAACCCGCTGCTGCGTACACGCGTTAAAGGGCCTCGCACGCAATTTTGAAGCTGTTGATTTGGAGAAAAAAGCGGTGGAAATTGAAGGGGGCAGGGCCAATCGCAAATCGGTTCAGGAGCTTCTGGCCATTGCAAATGCCTGGGCAGCGGCGGCCAAGGCGGGGATTGTGTAGTCTTCTAAACTCGCTCAACGCGTTTGCGCGGCGGTTGCTTCCTGGTTGCCCATCTGGACTTCAAGCGCATCAAGCATATGCAGAAATTCATTGAGCTCAGGGCTAAGCCTCTTGGCACGTGATATGCGGTTTGTTTGTGAGTTTGTTTGGTCGTTCAACATCTTGGTATTCCACTTCCCTTAGATTTTGATCCTAAAACATTCAACCTAAGGAAACCCTAAGCCCATTGGCCTGAACGCCGCCCCAAGCGGGTGTTCATCTGAAATTCATGGGCTGAAAATAATCACGGGTTCGTGATGATCCGGCGCTGGACATATCGGCGTAACATGAGATGTTATCTATTCTCGTCCAGGCCCCTCAAAAC
>CAZAMS010000337.1:0-6308 GCA_964486305.1 uncultured Aestuariivirga sp. | reverse complement strand
CCGCCGTGGCATCGGTAAGCACATCGGGCGTATTGGAAACTGCAATGTTTCGTGCCTTCGCCGCCGGAATGTCGATATGGTCGGTGCCAACCGAGAATGTTGCAATCATGCGTATGGAGGCCGGCAAGGCATTGATCACATCGGCCCGGCACTTGAACATGGAGGATATCAGAAGGGCATCAAATTCACCGGCCCTGGGAATAAGTTCTGAAACGCTTATCACGCGGTCCTCCGTATTCAGCTCAGCCGCAAAGTCGTGGGAAAGCCGTGCCTCAACTTCGGCTGGTAAACGATGAACCACCAAAATTCTTGCTTTGGCCATTGTTGTCATGTTCTCTTTGCCTTAACCTTCATGAGATCAAACCATAATAGTCAGGTGGGCAATGGACCACCGTAACCACGGAGATTCAAGGGTGTTGAAAAGAGTTTTATTGGCGAGCGTGTTTATGGCATTTGTATCGCAGGCCATGGCCTCCGTCGTGGCTCCTCACCGTGCTGTCTATGACCTGCAACTGCTGCGAACCACTGAGGGAGCCAATGTGGGCAGTGTCTCCGGCCGCATGGCCTATGAGGTTTCAGGTAGCGAATGCGATGGCTGGACCGTAAGCTTCCGCCTGGTCAATCGCTTTGATTACAAAGAGGGCACCTCGCGCCTTTTTGATACCCAATCGTCTTCCTGGGAAACCGGCGATGGCAAGGCAATGAATTACAGCGAGAAAGAATTTATCGATAACAAGCAGGAAGGGGAAAAACGCCTGACTGTTGCCCGTGCCGACAGGAATAGTGCTGGCGAAGTCAGCATCAGCCTGCCAAAGGAGAAAAAAATTTCCATATCGGCGGAAACAGTTTTCCCCATGCGCCACCAATTGCGCCTGATGGATGCGGCGGCAAAGGGCGAAACCCGCGATGTCTCACTTGTCTATGATGGTTCTGACGAGGAGAAAACCGTGCGCGCCATCAGTACGATCGGCAGGAAAGTAAACGCCGGCGAAGGCAAGAAGGACAAGGACAATACCCAGGCAGCTCCGCTGCTCTCGCTTCCATCCTGGCCTGTTACCATCGGTTACTATCCAACCGATGACAGCACAGCGGAAACTCCCCTCTATCAAATCAATTTTGATATGTATGAAAATGGCGTCTCCACGGGCCTGGTCATGGACTACGGAAACTTTGCCCTCTCGGGGAAATTGGTTCATCTGGAGCTTCTGAAGGTAGAAGTTTGTCAATGAGCGCCTGCAAAATTGCTTTGAATATCCAAAAAGAGCACTATCTGTAACGCCGCTGTTTGTGCAGGGTGCAAGGATATGGCCAAAGAAACGACCCCGGTGACTACGGAAAACGATGGTGATGTCTCTGACTTTCTGGAGAAGGTTCGGGGCCTGCCACGCCTTGCCAAAGGCGGTGACCGCGGCAAGCTGATTTTTGCCATGGATGCCACCATGAGCCGGCAGCCAAGCTGGGACCGTGCGCTTTCCATCCAGGCCGAAATGTTTGCCGAGACGGCCCGCATCGGCGGGCTTGATGTGCAACTGGTTTATTTCCGGGGCTTCAATGAATGCCGTGCGTCCAAATGGGTGAGCAACCCAACGGCCCTCGCCAAGCTGATGACGACGGTGGATTGCCGCGGCGGCAATACCCAAATAGGCCGCGCCCTCGCGCACATCAAAAAGGAAATGCGCACCACCAAAGTAAACGCCGTGATCTATGTGGGCGATGCCATGGAAGAAAATATCGATGTCCTGTGCCAGGCTGCTGGCGAAATTGGCTTGCAGGGCACACCCATATTCGCTTTTCAGGAAGGCAGTGATGGCAACGCTGCGCGGGCATTTCAGGAAATGGCCAAGCTCAGCCGCGGTGCCTATTTCAAGCTCAACGAATCATCGGCCCATATGCTGCGCGAACTTCTCTCGGCAGTGGCTGTTTACGCTGCGGGCGGCAGAGCGGCGCTTGAGAACCATGCAAAAACCAAGGGCGGAAATTCCACCCTGCTGTTGCGGCAATTGAAATAAAGCTGTCATGCTCAATTTCATCATTGCAGTAGTCATTGTTTTCGGTGGCCTTTGGCTTATCAGGAAATTCGCGAAAACCTCGCCAAACCAGGTTCCAGGCTTGACCAGGAAACTGGCGGGCGGAGCGATCATTGCCCTGTCAGGACTGCTCGCCCTTCGCGGGCTTACAACCTATGCTGTTCCACTTTTTGCTCTAGGCCTCGGCATGATTGGCCAATCGGCGGTATTTCCAAATGGCTTTCCTTGGGCCAAAAAATCAACAGGACAAAAATCACACGTTGCCACAGCCATTCTCGCCATGGAGCTAGACCATGACTCTGGCAACATGACGGGTGAAGTTCTCTCTGGACCCTTCAAAGGAGCAAGGCTTGAGGAGATGAACCCAAACGACTTGCAGTCGCTTTACCAGTTTTGTGCCAAGGCTTCCGACCAGAGTATTTCGCTGCTCGAAGCATGGCTTGACCGCAGCAAGCCTGAATGGCGCGAAACCTGGAAAGGGGCTGACAAAGCCAAGCAGTCCAGCACGGGCACCATGTCACGCGATGAAGCATTGGCAGTGCTGGGGCTTAGGGCAGGGGCTACCAACGAAGCCATCAAGAATGCCCATCGCCGTCTTATGAAAGATTTTCATCCTGATCGCGGCGGTTCAGATTACCTCGCCGCAAAAATCAATCAGGCCAAGGATATTCTGGTTCAGGACTGAGGCGAAAACGCCAGGCACTTCAGTCCCTTTTTGGAAAGTTGTGCGCATGCGGCCTTGGCGGTTTTTTGAGTGAAACCTGAAAACCTGGCCCGGTAAACCGTTTTGGCTCCCTTTTGCACTTGCACCGTAAAAGCCTGCTTGCCGCTGAGGAACTTATAGCCCGACGCGCGGATCTCTTTGAGTTTCAGGCGGGCTTCCTCTTTCTTCGGGTAGGCCCCGATTTGTATATTCCAGGTGGGGTCAACGCTGGCAACGGCTTCCTTGGCCACAGGAGCGGTCACTTTTTTCTTCACTGCAAAAGGAAGTTTTGCGGGCGGTTGCGCAGCTGGTTTTTCTGGTTCGTCAGTTGAGGCAACGGCAGTTTCCGCGATCTTTGCCTCCAGTATTTTCGGATCGGGTGTTGGTGTATTTTCCTCGTTGGCGACAACCGTCTGGAATATTGTGCCTTCCGCGGTCACCGCCTCACCGCCCTCCGCTGTGGCCGCTTGCAACTTGCCATCAGCGCTCTTCTCGTCAGGAAGAGGTTTCTTCTTCTCATCAACTTCAGCTGTTTTTGTTACCGGTACCAATGCCCCTTCTGATGTACCTGCAGCAGCAGCAATAGCCTCGCCGCCCACACATTTTGGAAAAGCGTTATCAAGCATTTTCATCATGTACTTGTTGCGCGCGCCGCCGGAACTGGAACCCATGACAACCCCCACGATACGCTTGTCGCCGCGTTTGGCCGATGTCGTGAGATTGAAGCCGGAGGCTGCGATATAACCCGTTTTGATTCCATCCGTTCCCTGGTATCTGCCGAGCAGCCGGTTATGGGTGCGAATGGTCTGCCCCCTGTAGGTGAAGGACGTAATGCGGAAATAGGGGTAATACTGCGGGAAATCCCTTTGAATGCGAAGGCTTAGTGTTGCCATATCCCGTGCCGTTGTCACCTGTGCCGGGTTGGGAAGGCCGGAAGCATTTTTAAATGTGGTTTTCGACATGCCAATGGCGCGCGCGCTGCGTGTCATTCTAGTGGCAAAATTGCCTTCACTGCCTTCCAAATTCTCGCCGATTGTAGCGGCAACGTCATTGGCTGATCTTGTCACCAAGGCCTTGATGGCATTTTCGACAGAGATCGTGGAGCCGGGCTTCAGTCCCAGTTTCGAGGGCTGCATGGAAGCTGCCCGCTGCGAAACCTTCAGGTCGCTGGTCAATTTGATGCGCCCAGCTTTCAAATCTTGAAACAAGACATAGAGCGTCATGACCTTGGTCAGTGACGCCGGATGGCGCTGTCCGTCAATATTGCTACCGAACAATATTTTCCCCGTTCGGGCATCGACGGCGATGGCTGAAAACTGTGGTTTGGCCAAGGCCGGATTGAAAGTTCCCAGAAGTACCAGACAGAAAAATACCAGCGCAGTGAGGTGGACAAGCAGGCGCGCCAGGATGAAGGGACGGCGCGATTGCGAAATAACAATAGAAATCATCCCAAACTCATCTTTTGGTACTCACAAGCTGAGTACTGATTGACTCTAAAAATGGTCGAAATCATGCCCCGACCCCCAATGTTTTCCCCGAAACGCCCGAAACGCGAATTAACGATTCTGAACTTACTAACCCTTAAATGGCTGAATCGCACCTGTTTCTTCTATGCTGCACTGCAAAAATGCTCTTGACATTTATGGTGCAGTGCACATATATGGCTCATACGGTAAGAAACTGATCCCAAACGGAGAGCCCCATGATCAAGTCATTTGAAGATTTCCAGACCCTGAGCAAAGATGGTTATGAAGCCTTTGTCGCTTCCGGAACCGCCCTGACCAAGGGTTTCCAGGCCATTGCCCAGGAAGCCACTGATTTTTCTCGCAAATCTTTTGAAAAAGGCACGGAAGTTGTCGAAAAGGCAACCGCCACCAAGTCTTTTGAAAAGGCCCTTGAAGTTCAGCAGGGCTATGCCAAGGAAGCCTACGAAGCTTTCGTAGCCGAGGCCGCCAAGTTGAACGAGCTTTATGTTGCAACCGCCAAGGAAGCTTACAAGCCCTTCGAAGCAAGCCTGGCCTCCTTCGGCATTAAGGCCCCTAAGTAATTTACAGCACTAAATTTGAAGGCCCGTCGATCACATCGGCGGGCTTTTCTGTTTCTAAAGTTCAATCACGACAGGTACATGGTCAGAAGGCTTACCCCAACCCCGCACATGCTTTTCAATGTGGGCTGACACCAAACGATCAGCGGCCTGGGGTGACAACATCATATGGTCAATCCGGATGCCATTTCCCTTCTGCCAGGCACCAGCCTGGTAATCAAAGAACGTGAATTGATTGGTGGCCGTTGGATGAAGTGCTCGAAACGCATCGGTTAATCCCAAAGCTTCCAGCTCCTGAAATTTCGCCCGCGTGGCAGGCAGGAACAGCGCGTCTCCCACCCATTGGCTGGGTATTTTGGCATCAATAGCTTTGGGAATGACGTTGTAGTCGCCAGCCAGGACCAAGGCTTCTTCCTGCTTGAGCAACTCACGTGTATGGGCCATGAGCCGGTCAATCCAGACCAGTTTATAAGGATATTTCGGCGAGTCTGGAGGATTGCCATTAGGCAGATAGATGGAAGCTACGGTGGCACTTCGCGAGCCATCCACAACAGTTGCCTGGATATAGCGTGATTGCTCGTCGGATGCGTCACCGGGCAGGCCACGAACGATATTTTCCAGCGGGAACTTCGAAAGAATGGCCACGCCATTATAGGTCTTCTGGCCAAATACAGCCGCGCTGTAACTCAGCTCTTCAAAAATTGAAGTGGGAAAGTTCTGGTCTTCGCATTTGATTTCCTGCAGGCACACAACATCGGGTTTTGCTTCTCCCAACCACCGCGTGATCGCTTCAACATGCGCCTTGACCGAATTCACATTCCACGTCGCAACGCGCATTATTGACCCCTGCAGGATGGATTAAATTGTGAAGCTGGTTCCGCAGCCGCAGGAGGCCTTGGCAAGAGGATTTTGCACCTTGAAGGATTGGCCAATCAGGTCATCGACGAAGTCAACGGTGGACCCTGACATGTATACAAGTGAAACAGAATCAATGAGAACCGTGGCCCCGTCTTTTTCAATCGCCAGGTCATCGTCATTGCGATCAGTGGCAATTGCAAAATCATACTGGAAGCCAGAGCAGCCGCCGCCATTAACCGAAATCCTGAGGCCGCGGGGCCCTGTCTGGCCAGCCGTTATTTCACAAATCCGGTTTGCGGCGCGGGCAGTAATGGTTACAGTGCTTTCCATAGGCATTTATGTCGGTCTTGGGCACGGAATTGTCAATGGTGCAGAAAAATGAAACGTCACACGGCAAGCTATGCGGCCAGACCCGAGGAGAGCAGGGGCAGGCTGTTTCCGGAGGCCGAAAGCCCGCCGCGCTCGGCTTTCGAGCGTGATAGGGACCGTGTTATTCATGCCTCCGCCTTTCGCCGCCTTAAGCATAAAACCCAGGTTTTCGTGTATCACGAGGGCGACCACTACCGCACCCGGCTGACCCATTCAATTGAAGTTGCCCAGGTTGCAAGGTCCATTGCCCGAGTCCTCGGCCTTGATGAGGATCTCACCGAAGCCTTGGCCCTGGCCCATGATCTTG
>CAZAMS010000336.1:0-7227 GCA_964486305.1 uncultured Aestuariivirga sp. | reverse complement strand
AATGCGAGGAAGGCCGGGGCAATGGAGCGTCAATTCAATGGGATGATGCGCCAGTATCCACCACCGTTGTAACAAGCGTGGCAGACAGCCAGGATTGATACTGCTCGGGGGTCCAACCGCTTTCGTGGACCAGCATGCGGTAGATGTCGCGGCTCGTGTACATCCAGAGTATCCGGCGAGCGCTGGCATAGTCGAGGCCTGGTTTGGATTTTGAATTGGCAAACAGCAACTTCACCCGTTCCTCCTGCATGTCAAAGCGGATTTTCTCAAGCTCCTGTTCCAGCTTTCGCAGCGCTGGCGAAAAGGCCGATGCGCCGCGCATCAGGCCCAGCTCGGCGCTTTCGCTTTCATAAATGGCCCTCGCGACATTGGCGGAAAGGGCAATCAGCTGAACCGGGTCGCTGATGCCAGCCAACTGGGCCTGGGCAGCCTGAAAGCGTGGGCCGAAAATTGCACCACGTATCAAGGCGCGGAGCAGCCCCTCTTTTGACTTGTAAAGCGCATAGATCGTGGAGGCGGCGACCTTTGCCTTTTCGGCCACTTGCGCGATCGTCACCCGGTCAATGCCATGGCGCATAAACAGAACCTTGGCCGCGTTCAGCACCCGGCTCCTGGTGATTTCGGCCGCATGGTCGCGCTGGCCGGAATCATATTTACGTTTTGGAGTTCTTGACATATTGAATATAGTTTACTATATTTAATTCAAAATTGCACCAGGAAAGAAATTATGCCGCCCGAATCCCGATTTGACAATGCCGCACGTCTGGCAATTGCGGCGGCGGTTGCAGTTCTTCTGTTGCTTAGCAGCTTGCACGTGCTGAGCCCGGAATTTGATCCTTCCTGGCGCACGGTCAGTGAGTATGCAACGGGAAGGTATGGCTGGGTCCTGTCGCTGATGTTTGTGTCCTGGGCCTTAAGCTCCTGGGCACTCGCTTTTGCGATCTGGCCGCAGGTAAAAACGATTGCGGGGCGGATTGGTTTGGCTTTTCTTATCGCTGCGGGCGTTGGCGAGGCCATGGCATCGATCTTTGATATCACCCATCCGCTTCACAGTCTGGCTGCACTCATTGGGATTCCCAGCCTTGCAATCGCCGCGATGCTGATCAGCGTGAGTCTTGGCCGCGCGAACGCGTGGGCTCCTGCTAGAAAATTGCTGCTCTGGACAGCCAACCTGACCTGGATCAGTCTTGTGCTGATGGCAGCAAGCTTCGCCATATTGATTTTCACCTATACGCGGGCAGGTGGCGATATGAGTACTGGCGTCATAACAACCCTGCCTCCGGGTGTCATCGCGGTGGTGGGGTGGGCAAACCGGCTATTGGTGCTGGCCTATTGCGTGTGGGTGATGGCGGTAGCCCGGCAGGCGATTAAACTGGACGTTCACAAGTCTTAGCCAGCGAGAGTTCGACCATGGCCAGCAAAGCAAAGTTCACAACGATAGATGCATACATCGCCGCCTTTCCGAAGGAGGTTCAGGGCATTCTTGAAAAAATCAGGCAGACGATTGGGAAAGCGGCGCCGGGCGCGGTTGAAGCCATCAGCTATCAAATCGCCACATTCAAACTGGACGGCAAGAATCTGGTCCATTTCGCCGCATGGAAGGATCATATCGGATTTTATGCGACACCTTCCGGCAATGCAGCCTTCAAGAAGGAACTGTCGCACTACAAGGTGGCGAAGGGCTCCATCCAGTTCCCGCTTGAGGAGCCCATTCCCTACGATCTGGTGACGAAAATGGTTTTGTTCCGCATGAAGGAAACCCAGGTGAAAAAGAAACAGAAGAACTGATCATGCTCACTACAGGAAAAAGATTATGGCGTTTCAGGCCTACATCGACAACATCAAGGCAAAAACCGGACTATCCGCGTCAGACTTCAAGAAGAAAGCCGAGGCGAAGGGCTTTCTGAAGGACGGCAAGCTGAAACCGGAAACCAAAGCGACACAAATCCTAAATTGGCTGAAGGAAGATTATGGCTTAGCGCGCTTCCCGGCGAAGTGGAATTACTTCGCCGAAAAGGAATCGCGCCAATTCAATATTCTGGAGCATGTCCTTGTCGACGAAGTCATGCAACTTCGTCGGGACATGCTCTTGGTCACGGTCACGCCATGGCCGTGTACGCGACATTCAAGGGAAAACCAAATAGGTCGCAAGAGCAATCGATAGTCGTCAGGAGAAGAGATCATGAGCAAGTCGAAAGTAAAACCTATTCCCGATGGAATGCATTCGGTGACACCCCACCTGGTTTGTGCCGGTGCTGCGGAGGCAATTGGTTTCTACAAGAAGGCGTTCAAAGCCATTGAAGTCTCGCGGATGGCAGGCAAAGACGGGAAACTCATGCATGCCATGATCCGGATCGGCGACTCAGCCGTCATGCTCATGGACGAGATGGCGGAATGGAGAGCATTCGGACCAAAAGTACTGAGGGGTTCGCCGGTTACCATCCATCTCGCGGTTGAAGATGTTGATGCGGCTGCGGCACAGGCCGTTGCTGCGGGGGCAAAAATTACGATGCCAATTGCGGACATGTTCTGGGGTGACCGCTACGGCGTGCTCGAAGATCCGTTTGGCCATCTCTGGTCAGTTGGCACCCATATGCGCGATGTGAGCCCGCAAGAGATGAAAGAGGCGATGACGAAGATGGGCGGCTAGCGGGAGTGAGGCAAATGAGAACAACGCATAATCCTCCCCTTTTTCAAGGGGAGGACATGGAGCGGGTGACTTTTTCGTAACTGAATTTACTGAGCCGGGGCGACTGGCGGTTGTGGTGCTGTACCTGTTGCAGGCGGTGTCGTTGTTTCGGCCGCCGGAGGTGTGGCGGGAGCCAGCGCAACAGGGGCCATTGCATCTGGCGCAGGCGGTGTGGTGCTATCCTGTGTCGCCGTAGGGATAGGTGTCGTGGTGCCCCAGTTATTTGTGAACAAAAGTAAAGCGCCGAAGATCAGCACAAGAGCTACGACGATATAGGTGAGAGTGCTGTTGGAACCCAAGGTCGACTTGGGCTTGGCCTGGTCAAATTCCGATCCAGCGCCGGTTTTGGGCTTTTTGTCCGTGTAATTATCCATGGCTTTACTCCTTGCAGGGTTAGGTCCCGACGCCTTAATGCGCGAGTTGGAGATTTGTTCCGTTCGCCGCGCCTGAAAAACGGGAACCCTCAGACCGGCACCCTTCTAGCGCGCTTCCCAGCAAGGTGGGGAATCACCTTGCTGAAAAGGAAACGCGCCAAATCAATATGTTGGAGCAAATCCTTGTCGACGAAGTCATGCACCTTCGCCGGGATTTGCTCTAGGCGCCGGATTTGTCAATGATGCTGTCCGATCAATAGTATGGGCTATCACACTGATATTTCCTGCCGCTATATGCCACCCAGAGATTAGTGCGCGGATTGTAGGAGCGGTAACGGTTCAGGCACCACCTGACATGCCTGCTGCTCCCCCCGGCGTAGCCATAATCGTCATCAAAATCGTCATCATAATAGTTGTACGCGCCGTAGCCGCCGCCGATGATCAGGGGCAGGTACAAATATGAACTGTTGAAATGATTATTGCGATGGTAGTGGCGGCAGCCGCCGTAATTGTAAGAGCACCGGTTGTTGAAACGCCAGTTGTTCCAATTCCTCCCGTACCTAGGGCCATTATTCCAGTCTTTGACCTGAATGATGCCGTCGTTGACAGCCTTTGCTTCGCCCGAAGCAGGAGGTGAAAGGGAAAGCATGGCTGCGGCGGAGGCGCCGGCACCCGAAAATGCCAAGGTGCCGAGGCCCAGCATGGTTCCCAAAATGAGTGCGCCATATTTGTTCAACATGATTGTGTCTCCAATCTGCCACTGTTGAGGAGGCGAAAACGCTTCGCATTCCCACGTGATGGCCCAACACATTAGACGGACAATGTGTTCCAAATCCGGTGGTCACGATTTTGTGTATTTGCAATTATCTGCGGCTCGCGTTCCACAGGAACAACCAGACCGCAGCTGATGAAAGCAGGCAGAGACCGAGAGCTATGTAGAAGCCCCATGCCGACTCCGACCAGGGCAGGCCTTCGAAGTTCATGCCGAAGAGGCCTGCGACGAGCGTTGGCGGCAGGAAGGCTGCCGTGAGGGCGGAGAGGATATAGAGCTGGCGATTGGTTTCCGAGGCGAGTTTGGCGTCGATTTCGTCGTGAAAAAATCTGGCGCGGGCTTCCATCACCTCAAAATCCTGATCGAGGTGGGCGATCCTGGCGATGACGGGGGCCAGTCCCCCGGGGAAATTTGCGATGGTTCGTTCGGCATTGATCAGGGCGCGGCGCTGGCTGCGCATGTGGCGGTGGAGCTGGGCCACTTCGCGCCTTGCCAGCATCAGGCGCTTGCGCTCGCCGCGGTGGCGCTCATCGAGCACATGATCCTCAACGATTTCGAGTTCGTCGAGGAGACTGTGGTGCAGGCCATCCAGCGTGTCGGGACAGTTGGTGATGACATGGGACAGGAGCATTGAAGAATCAGTGAAAATCATCCCGCCTGCCAAATCCTTGCGCAGGCGCTCGGCCGACTGCACAGCTTTCACGCGGCCCGTCAGCAGAAAATTCTTTGCCATCAGGATGTGCAGCCAGACATGTTCGGTGCCGCCGCGATCAAATTCCTGGCGGAAGTCGTTGAGGTGACCGGTAAGATAGTCGCCGCGGCTTGAGAGATGCTGCCTGAGAGAAGGCCCGGTAAATTCCGCTGTCAGGCCTTGTGGCAATCCCAAGTTTTGCTTGAGCCAGCGAAGGCAGCGCTGGTCGCCCAGATTGAGATGCAGCCAAAACCACCGGCCGTCGCGCGCGGCGGCTTCAAGGTTGGACTCCATGAGAGGAGTTGGCACTCCATCTGCGCCAAAGCGATAGGCGCAGATGAAGCCCGGTATGGTTTGGGCGGCGAGACTTACTGCAGCACCGGCGCATCGAAGGTGATGCGGCGGATCTGGGTTTCGTCGCCCTCAATGCCGAAGTCGGAGTCAGACAGCACGATCATTTCGGATGGCGACATGACGGCCACGGCTTCGATTTTCTTTGGCATGTTTTCCACATCGTCGGAATTCAGCACCAACGTTTTTACCAGTGGCTTGATGCCCTTGGCTTCGATCTCTGCGGCTGAGAGCTGCTCAAGGGATGGCGAGGTGGCGGCGTCATCGTAAGCCGCTTCGAGGGGCTTGGCGTCGGCAAGGTTCACCATATAGAACTTAGTGGTCTTGCTGATGCGCTCGATCAACATGAGCTTATCGGGGGCGAGGGCAATCATCTCGCTCAGGCGTACTGCATTCTGCTTCTGGGGTTCTTTCTTGTTGTCGGCGGCGAAACTTGTTGCGTCATCGAGCTGATAGACATATTCGCCGAGGACCTTGCCACTGGCGCGCTCGATTTTCCACAGGCGAGTGGCGGCGCTCTTTTTGTAAGCATCGTTGTCCGGATTGGCGAGCGGGCTTTGCATCAGCACGTAAAGCGTTGCGCCATCAGCGGAGACGGCGACATTCTCGATGCCGCGATTGAGGGTGCGCTTGGCGATGACAGCGGGGAGCGAGCCCACGACCTCATAGTCGGCGTCCTTGAGTTCGGTTTCAACGCCCGCGGGCACGTGGCGCTTCAGCACGGTTCCATCGGCGGCGATTTCCAAAATCGATGAACCATATTCTTCGCCAACGATGAAGCTGCCATCGGGCAGACGGGCGAGGGTTTCCGTATCAAGGCCTGAAGGGTCGCCCGCGATCAGATTGCCATTCACGTCGAAGGCTGCTTCCAGTTTGAAATTGGGCGAGGTGAAAGGCAGGCCGGAAACGGGCTTGCCGGATTTGCCTTTCAGCGGAATGGTTTCGAGAAGCTTTGCCGTATTATCCGCGCCGATTTCGATCCTGGCGATGGTGATAGTGAAATTCGGCAGGGTGAAATTCTTGGCCTTTTCATCGCCGGCGCAGAGCTTGTCGATTGAGAGGCCGGTAAGCTTGTCAATGCCCGCGCAATCGAGATTGGGGCCGCGGTCGGTGATGGTCCAGATCACCCCGGCGGGGTCCTTGGGATCACGCCAGGCTGCCGAGCCGATGCCGAGGTTGAGCTTCAAGGTTTTGCCACCGGGGTAGGTGACTTCGGGAAGCGGCAAGTCAGGCGCCTTGATCTCGGTTACGGTAGGGCCTGCAAGGGCAGTGGTTGCGAGAAGGCTGACGGCTGCTGCGGTGATGGCAAGGCGCATGATCGACTCCTGTGTGATTAGAGTCTGGTGGCGTAATGCGCTGGCATGACAGTTATGTGACGAAAGCGTAGTTATCACCTGGTTCAAGAAAGCCGCAATGCCGGCGCATTTGACTTTGAAAAGCAGGTGCTGGAACAGGGCCTCACGGCCATTGAAAAAAGTCAGTAGTGGCATGAACATGAAATCCATACTTTCCCGCCGTAGCGCCTTGCAAAAGGGGCTTGCCGGAACTGCAGCACTTTTCATGCCGTCGGGAGCATTTGCCGATGCCATTGACAGTGCCCTGTCATTTTTTGTGATCAGCGACTGGGGCGATCCCAAGGCCCAGCAGAAAGAGGTTGCGCGTGCCATGGCTGTTACGGCGGCCCAGAGTCCCCTTCGCATGATCATATCAGTTGGCGACAACTTCTATCCGCGCGGAGTCGCGAGCGCGAAGGACGAATTGTGGAAAGCTGCATTCAAGGATGTTTACGATCAGCCGGCACTCAAGTGTCCGTGGTATGCCGTACTCGGCAATCATGATCGAAAGGGCAACAGCGAAGCTCAGACCGAGTTTGAAAAAATCGACCCGCGCTGGCATATGCCAAGCCGATACTACAATCACGTTGAATCACTTGCCGGAGGTGGTGACGTGGAGTTTTTCTTTCTTGACACCACTCTGGTGGTTGGCGATGAGGCCTCGGCGGAGACCGATCAAATCCAGTTCGATTGGCTCAATCGTATGTTGACACAAAGCAAGGCGCAATGGCGTATTGTGGTTGGCCACCACCCCGTGTTTTCCGGCGGCCACCACGGCAGCACGCCGGCACTCGTTGCGCGGCTGAAACCTTTGCTCGATCTACACAAGGTTCAGGTCTATCTCAGCGGTCACGATCATGACATGCAGCACATTTTAGGGAACCTCTGAATAAACTGTAGTTTCAAGATGGCCGAGTTTTTTCTGGCAATGCTGCCGTGTTCGTGATTGGGATTTTGCGTGATTGGTATTTTTTTAACCAATATCGCGGTATCCGGACGCACCTCTGGCGTCAGGT
>CAZAMS010000335.1:0-1647 GCA_964486305.1 uncultured Aestuariivirga sp. | reverse complement strand
TGTGCGGGTGGGGCTTGAAGATAATCTTTATATTGGCAAGGGAAAGTTGGCCAAATCCAATGCGGAACTGGTGGCCAAGATGCGCCGTATCCTTGATGAGCTTTCCATTGAGGTTGCCGCGCCAGAAGAGGCCCGCAAAATGCTGGATCTCAAGGGTTCGGCAAACGTGAAAATCTAGCGCGCTTTCCACTTAGGTGGGACCACCCAAGTGAAAGAAATCGCGCCAGATCAATAGACTGGAGCATGTTCTTATCGGCAAAATCATGCAACCCCGGATCAAGTCCGGGGCAGGCCTTTGCCGCAACATGCTCTAGTCGTCGGAGAGCTTTTCCAGGTTCTCGTTGGCACGCCGGGTGGCGGCCTCGAAGCGGTCCTCATAGTTATGCACATTCTTTTTCGGCTCCTGGTAGAAGGCCGTGAGTTTCATCATGCCAAGGAATGTATTGTTAACCAGCTTGCCCCAAAACCGCATGGGACGGTCAAAATCGAAAAGGAGGATGACGCGTTCTTCTGTCGTATCATTCCACACTCCGTGCTCGTAGGTATCGTCGAACACAAAGATTTCGCCGGGACGCCAGACATTGATGGTGTCGCCCACGCGCATGCGGCATTTCTCCGCCTCTTTGGGAATAATCAAGCCTAGATGGGCGCGCAAAATTCCCTTGCTGACACCGCGGTGGGCAGGAATATGATAGCCAGGGCTCAATATCGAAAACCACGCAGTTTGCAGGTTTGGCACCGCTTCAAGCAGGCGTGTTGTGAGAGGCGCCAGGCGGACATTTTTCTCTAGCTTGTTGCCGAAGCCGAACAGAATGAAGGTGCGCTAGTTCGTGCCTTTCGAAATCTTTTTCTGATCGGGCGAGATATCGTGAAATGCCGGGATGGCTTCGCGATGCTTGAGTATCCCAATGGCCTCGGCACAGATCGCTTCCCAATTTTCGGTGAAGGTAGTGAGAAAGGGAAAATGATCCGAGTTGAGCACTGGGGTGTCACCCACCAATGATTGGCGGCCGAGAAAATTCGCAAGGCTCCGGGTCAGGGAGCGTCCCCAAATTTTAACTTTTTTGCGCCGCGCTTTTTTGAAACGCTGGTACCAGGTCAGGGTCGAAGTATCTGTCATGTTGGCTATGGGGAGGAGCTATAATCCATGCTTTGTTTGAACTCAACCGTGGCCGGAGGAATCCTCGCTGCTGTGACTGGTCATGGGGCAATTTTGAGGCTAACTCAGTCTGAATCAAGGAATTCTTCGCGGGAGCGCGCATGACGGGCAAACGAATTATTGTTGTCGGAGCTGGCATCATTGGGGCCTCCATCGCGTGGCATCTGGCAAAGGCCGGGGCTGAGGTCACGGTGATTGAAGCGGGCGAGCCCGGCGGTGTTGCCACGCGCAATTCTTGGGCCTGGATCAACTCAAGCTGGGGAAATCCGGAAACCTATTTTCGCCTGCGCACACGTTCCATGGATGAATGGCGGCGCATTGACCGCGAAGTGGCGGGAATTGAAGTGGATTGGTGTGGTGGATTGCTCTGGGACTTGCCACCTGATCAACTGGAAGCCTTTGCCGCTGAGCATATTTCATGGGGTTATGGCATTCGCCGGGTCAATCGCGCCGAAGCCCTTCGTATTGAACCCAATATCAAGCAACCG
>CAZAMS010000334.1:0-5263 GCA_964486305.1 uncultured Aestuariivirga sp. | reverse complement strand
CGCTGAGGAGTATGGCAAAACGAGACATGCCTGCCATCTAGAGCAAATCCCGCGAAAGTTGAAGACTTTCTCGATGAGGATTTGCTCCAGCTTAATGAATGGGCGCGATTCCCTTCCAGTAAGCCGATTTCGGCTTCCCGGGAAGCGCGCTAGCAAAAACAGCTTGAAAGATCACGCCCTTAAGTTTAGGGCTGTTCCTGCTCTCAACGGGGTGCCGCGCATTCTATCGGACCTGTCCTTTTCCGAAAAGTCTGCAACTTTTCGGGGACATGTCCTGGCCGGCTGAGAGGAACTTCGGTTCCAACCCGCTGAACCTGATCCGGATTATGCCGGCGGAGGGATTGCGAGCGGAACCTGGAATTCCCCTCGTTCCCTGCCTCCATCCGAAATTGATTGGAGGTATCATGCTAAAGATTATCAGCACACTTATCGCTTCCGTCATTTTCGCTTCTTTGGCGCAAGCCAAAGAGACGTTGACGATCTACACCTATGAAAGCTTCATCTCCGAATGGGGCCCCGGCGGCAAAATCAAGGAGGCTTTCGAGAAAACCTGTGACTGCACGATCGAGTGGGTGGGGTTGGGTGACGGTGTTGCCGTGCTTAACCGCCTTAAACTCGAAGGCGCCAATACCAAGGCCGATATCGTTCTCGGCCTTGATACCAGCCTGACGGCGGAAGCCATTGGGACCGGATTGTTTGGCAAGCATGGTATCGACAAGGCGCTGGCCAAAACGCCGGAGGTTTGGGCAGACGACTATTTCATGCCCTATGACTATGCGCATTTTGCGGTGATCTATGACACGGAAAAAATGGCCGCTCCGCCAAAGAGTCTGGATGAACTTGTCAATGGCGATCCCTCCCAGAAAATTGTCCTGGAAGACCCACGCTCGTCAACGCCGGGCCTTGGATTCTTGCTCTGGATGAAGTCAGTATATGGCGACAAGGCCGCAGACGCCTGGAAAAAACTGCAGCCGCGTATCCTGACCATCACACCGGGCTGGAGCGAGGCTTATGGGCTGTTCACCAAGGGCGAGGCGCCGATGGTGCTCTCCTACACCACGTCTCCTGCCTATCACGTAGTGGCTGAGAATAGCTCGCGTTACCAAGCCGCATCATTCAGCGAAGGCCATTACCTTCAGATTGAGGTGTCCGGCTTGATTAAGGCTTCACCGGAGAGGGTGCTGGCGCAGAAGTTTCTCGGATTCATGATGACTCCGGAGTTTCAGGACATCATTCCAACCAACAACTGGATGTTGCCTGCAGGCGCCACGGCCACGCCCTTGCCGGAAGCCTTTAGCAAACTTGTAGTTCCCTCGAAGACGCTGCTCTATTCACCTGACGAAGTTTTCAAAAACCGTCGCGCGTGGATGGATGAGTGGCTTAATGCGTTGAGCAAATGACGCTCGGAAAACTCCCATTGGCAATAGCGCTCGGGTTCATTCTGGGTGCGGTTGCCCTTGGGTTCCTGCCCCTCCTCTGGCTTGGGTTCGGTCAAGGAGCATTCCATTTTGATGATTATCTGCCGCGCGTGGTGGCCTTCACGCTGAAGCAGGCTTTCCTTTCAACTCTGTTGTCGGTTGTCATCGCACTGCCGGTGGCACGCGCGTTGGCGCGGCGGCAATTCTACGGTCGTGAAGTCCTGCTCAGAATCTTTTCCATTCCGCTCGCCCTGCCAGCCATCGTTGCCATTCTTGGAATTCTCGGGGTCTATGGTAACAGCGGCGTTTTTGGCGGCGGCTTTTCCATTTACGGCCTGACGGGCATTCTGATTGCCCATGTGTTTTTCAACATGCCGTTGGCGCTGCGGCTCATGCTCACGCGGCTTGAAGCGGTGCCAGCAGAAAATTTTCGTCTGGCAGCGCAACTAAATTTCAACACCGGGCAAGTGTTTTGTTTTATTGAATTGCCGCAGCTCACTCCGGCACTGTCGGGCATTGCCAGCCTGATTTTTCTCCTGTGCACGGCAAGTTTTGCTGTTGTCCTTATCCTTGGCGGCGGCCCACAGGCGACCACGCTTGAAGTGGCGATCTACCAGTCGCTGCGGCTTGATTTTGATCCGGCGCGAGCGTCCATCCTCGCGCTGGCGCAACTCGTAACCTGCGGTCTTCTGGTGCTCGTCGCAGGCCAGTTTGCGCGGGAGATTCAGGTGGTTCCGCCGACGCTTGCCACGAACCGGCGCTGGGACGGGCGATCGGGGTTCTCAAAGACAATTGACGGCTTGGCAATCGCTTTAGCCATTCTGATTGTCGTGCCACCCATCCTGAGTGTTGCCCTGTCGGGCATCGGCAACATTCGTCCGGATGGATCGTTGCTGTGGGCGACTGCCACAAGCCTGTTGGTTGGCCTCGCCTCGGCGAGCCTCAGCATCGCCTTGGGATGGGTGCTTGCGGGAACAGCGGCCCGACAGCCACGCACACTTCTGAAGTCGGGCATCACCTTGGCCTGTCTCGCATCCCTCATCATGCCGCCTGCCGTTCTGGCCACGGGATGGTTCGTGACCCTCAGCCCCATTGCCGACATGAGCCGCTATGCGGTTTTCCTGGTGATTATATTGAACGCGCTTATGGCTTTGCCCTTCGTCTGGTCGTCGCTTTACCCAGCAATCAGTGACTCGGTTCAACGGCATGACCGGCTTTGTTCAAGTCTTGGATTAAGAGGGCTTGCGCGGCTTTCGCTAATCGATCTGCCCGTCCTTCGCAAACCCCTCGGGCTCGCGTTCCTGATGGCGGTCATTGTTTCCTTGGGTGATCTTTCGGCTATTACGCTGTTTGGCAGTGATACACTCGTCACCCTTCCCGCGCTGATCTTCCGGCAGATGGGCCACTACCGGATGAATGACGCGGCGGGCACGGCCCTTGTACTGGCGGTCTACTGTTTTGCCCTGATAACACTCGCCCAGAGATGGAGCCAAAGCCATGATCAAGCTTGAGAACGTTGGCTTTCGCTATGAAGACATGGTGATGAATTTCGACCTGCAGGTTGCAAAGGGAGAGCTTGTGGGAATTATCGGGCCGAGCGGGGCCGGCAAATCCACCCTGCTCTCGCTCATTGCCGGATTTGATCTTCCCGTTTCCGGCAAGATTTCGATTTCCGGTGTAGATATGAAAGGCATTACGCCGGACCAGCGCCCGGTGAGCATGATCTTTCAGGATCACAACAGTTTTGCCCATCTTGATGTGTGGACGAATGTGGCGCTGGGCATTTCGCCGGATCTGAAACTTGATCCGCGACAGCGCGAGCGCGTTGATGGCGCATTGGCGCGTGTCGGACTCTCACAATACAAGCTGCGCAAGCCTACGGAAGTTTCGGGGGGCGAAAGACAGCGCATTGCCATTGCCCGCGCCCTGGTGCGGGACAAGCCCGTCTTGCTCCTCGATGAGCCATTTACAGCGCTTGGGCCAGCGCTGCGGCGTGAAATGCTTGATCTTGTCAGGGAGATTCAGGCGGAGCGAAAATTGACAGTTTTGATGGTCACGCATCAGCCGGAAGACGCCAGATATGCGGCTTCCCGGATCGCCTTTGTGCAAGATGGCCGAATTGCCCATGTTCTGCCCACGAGGCAGTTCTTTGCAACCTCGGCCCCGGCGGAAATCAATGCTTACTTGAGAGGCTAGCGACAATCAGCTAACCACGCGCTGCAATGGCCAGACTCCTCCTCAACCTGCAGGACATTCACCTCACCTTCGGCGGCAAGCCTGTGCTTGAGGGGACCGAGCTCATGCTGGCGGACGACGAGCGCATGTGCCTTGTGGGGCGCAATGGTTCGGGCAAATCCACGCTTTTGAAGATCGTGGCGGGGCTGGTTGAGCCTGATGGCGGTGAGCGCTGGCTGCAGCCAGGAACCACGGTGCGATACCTGCCGCAGGAACCGGATTTTGGAAACTTTGCCACCGTCCTTGACTACGTGGAAGCGGGCCTCGGACCTACGGATAACTCCTATCGTTGCAAGCACTATCTCAACGAGCTGGGTCTCACCGGGGACGCAAATCCTTCAACGCTTTCTGGCGGCGAAATGCGCCGCGCGGCATTGGCTAGAACCCTGGCCCCTGATCCCGACATTCTTCTGCTTGACGAACCGACGAACCATTTGGATTTGCCCATCATTGAATGGCTGGAAAATGAACTCAAGTCTTCGCGTGCGGCCTTCATTCTGATCAGCCATGACCGGCGCTTTCTGGAAGCTCTTACAAACCGTACCGTATGGCTGGACCGTGGCGCTTCAAAAAGGATGGATCGGGGATTTTCAGAATTCGAGACCTGGCGTGATCAGGTTTTGGAGCAGGAGGAGATTGAGCAACAGAAGCTGGCACAGCGCATCGCCACGGAAGAGCATTGGATGCGCTATGGCGTGACGGCGCGGCGCAAGCGCAATGTGCGCCGCGTTGATTTGCTCTCTACCTTGCGCAAGGAGCGGCGCGAACATGTTGGGAATTTGGGAAACGTGCGGCTCACGGCATCCACTGGTGAGGCTTCCGGACGACTAGTAGTTGAAGCCAAGAAGATATCAAAGTCATTCGATGAGCGAGAGATAGTTTCAAGTCTCGATCTCCTGATGCTGCGCGGTGATCGACTTGGAATCGTAGGGCCAAATGGGGCGGGAAAAACTACTCTCATAAAATTGCTCACTGGCGCCATGAAGCCTGACAAGGGTTCGGTGCGGCTTGGCACAAACCTGCAATTGGTGGCCTTGGATCAAAGCCGCCAAAGTCTTGATCCCAATTCTCTGCTTGCCGATGTGATCACGGCAGGCCGCGGCCAATCGGTGACCATCAATGGCGAGACAAGGCATGTGGTGAGCTACATGAAGGACTTCCTGTTCAAGCCGGAACAGGCCCGCACCCCCGTTTCAGTGCTTTCCGGCGGTGAACGGGCACGGCTCATTCTGGCGCGGGCATTGGCCAAGCCTTCAAATTTCCTTGTGCTTGACGAACCCACCAATGATCTCGATCTCGAAACGCTTGATCTCCTGCAGGAAATGCTTGGCGATTATCAAGGAACTATCCTGCTGGTGAGTCATGACCGCGATTTCCTGGATCGCGTGGCCACGTCTATCCTGATGTTCGAGGGCGAAGGAAAATGGATTGAATATGCGGGTGGTTACTCGGACATGGTGGCCCAACGCGGCGTCGGCGTTAATGCGCGAGAAATCAAGGTGGCGGACAGCGAACGTGCCGTTACAGCGCCGCAACAGTCTAAGACCCAAATCAAACGCAAGCTGTCATTCAAAGACAAGCATGCACTTGAAACGCTTCCTGGCAAGATG
>CAZAMS010000333.1:0-2668 GCA_964486305.1 uncultured Aestuariivirga sp. | reverse complement strand
TTACGAAACGGCGCTTAAATCCGGCGAAATCGTCACCGCCATAGAAATTCCGGTCCCAGGCAAACATGGCTTTGCTTATGAAAAGCTGAAACGCAAAATTGGCGACTATGCCACTGCTGCCGTAGCGGTGCTCATCACCATGAAAGCTGGAAAAGTCGCGACCTGCGCGATTGCGCTCACCAATTTGGGGGCCACGCCACTTCTTGCCGACGCGGCTGCCAATACGCTGATCGGGCAGACACCAGACAACAAAACCATAGTCGCTGCTGTGGCAGCAGCGCGCGCCATCATGGACCCCGCAAATGATACCCGCGGCACACCAGAATATCGCAAGAGTGTTGGTGGCATCTATGTCGAACGCGCCATTAAGCGCGCCATCGCGCGCGCCGCCGGTTGAGGAGAAAATTCATGGCAAAAGTTCACGTCAAACTCAAAATCAATGGCCAGGACATGGATGGCCTGTGCGAACCACGTACATTGCTGGTGCATTTCCTGCGCGAAAATCTTTCCCTGACCGGAACCCATCTCGGTTGTGAGACGTCCCATTGCGGCGCCTGCACAGTTGACTTCAACGGCAAGTCGGTCAAATCCTGCACCATGCTCGCCGTGCAAGCTCAAGGCGCTGTGGTGACAACGATTGAAGGCATGACCAATGCCGATGGAACTATGGGAGCCCTGCAGGAAGGCTTCCGCCAGATGCACGGCCTCCAATGCGGCTATTGCACCCCCGGCATGATCGTCCGGGCCCACCGCCTGCTCAAAGAGAATCCAAATCCGACTGAAGAAGAAATCCGCTTCGGTATCGCTGGAAATCTGTGCCGCTGCACGGGCTACCAGAACATCGTGAAAGCCATTCAACATGCCGCCGCAAAACTTCGTGGCGAGGAATTCCTGGAGGCCGCAGAATGAACGACATGTCCCCCAATAGGGCCGAACGCGAAGCCAAACTCGAAGGTTTGGGCTGCAAACGCAAGCGTGTGGAAGATGCCCGCTTCACCCAGGGCAAAGGCAACTTTGTTGATGACATGAAATTGCCCGGCATGCTGTTCGGCGATTTCGTGCGCTCTCCTCACGCCCACGCACGCATCAAAAGCATCAATATCAAGAAGGCCATGAAAGTTCCCGGCGTTTTGGCCGTGTTGACATCAACCGAACTGAAAGGCGTGAATTTGGCATGGATGCCAACCCTGGCTGGCGACGTGCAAATGGTTTTGGCCGACGGAAAAGTCCTATTCCAGAACCAGGAAGTGGCCTTTGTGGTTGCTACCGACCGCTATGCGGCTGCCGATGGCGTCGAAGCCGTTGAGGTGGATTATGAAGCGCTTCCCGTCGTAATTGACCCGTTCAAGGCCATGGACAAAGACGCGCCCGAGTTGCGCGAGGATTTAAGGGGAAAGACCAGCAGCGTTCATGGCGCGCGCGAGCATCACAATCATGTCTTCAATTGGCAGATTGGTGACCGGGATTTGACGGATGCCGCCTTCAAGAAGGCGGATGTGACAATCAAGGAGTTGATTTCCTATCACCGCACCCACCCATCACCTCTCGAAACCTGCCAAGCCGTGGCGTCTTACGACAAGGTGAAGGGCGAGCTCACCGTGTGGGGCACTTTCCAGGCGCCGCACGTCATCCGTACTGTGGCGTCCCTCATCTCCACAGTTCCGGAACATAAAATCCATATCATCGCCCCCGACATCGGCGGCGGCTTTGGCAACAAGGTCGGTGCCTATCCCGGCTACATCTGCGCGATTGTTGCATCAATCGTAACCGGCAAGCCGGTGAAATGGGTTGAAGACCGCATTGAGAATCTCACAGCTACGAGTTTTGCCCGCGATTATCATATGACGGCAGAGATCGCCGCGACGAAAGAGGGCAAGGTGCAAGGCTTGCGCGTGCATGTGCTGGCTGATCATGGCGCCTTTGATGCCTGTGCTGATCCATCCAAATGGCCGGCGGGATTTTTCAATATCGTCACGGGATCCTATGATTTCCCGGTGGCCCATGTGGCCGTCGATGGTATTTACACCAACAAGGCTCCGGGCGGCGTTGCTTATCGTTGTTCCTTCCGCGTAACCGAGGCTGCCTATTGCATCGAGCGCGCCATGGACATTTTGGCGCAGAAACTCAACATGGACCCGGCTGAGCTTAGATTGAAAAATTTCATCCGTCGTGACCAGTTCCCTTACCAATCCCCTTTGGGCTGGGAATATGACTCTGGTGATTACCACACGGCCATGAAGCAAGGCATGGAGAAGATTGGCTATCAAGGACTGAGGGCCGAACAAAAACGCAGGCAGGCCGACTTCAAGGCTGGCAAAACCCGCGAGATCATGGGCATTGGTGTATCCTTCTTCACCGAAATAGTGGGCGCTGGACCATCGAAGAATTGCGATATTCTCGGCATCGCCATGTTCGACTCCTGCGAAATCCGCGTGCACCCTACAGGCTCAGCCATTGCACGGGTGGGCACGAAATCAACCGGCCAGGGCCATGAAACCACTTGGGCGCAAATCATTGCAACCGAAATGGGCATTCCCGCCGCCGACGTGATGGTGGAGGAAGGCAACACGGATACGGCACCCTATGGGCTTGGAACTTACGGTTCACGCTCAACCCCGGTGGCAGGTGCGGCCATCGCCATGGCGTCGCGCAAAATAAAAGCCAAGGC
>CAZAMS010000332.1:0-12771 GCA_964486305.1 uncultured Aestuariivirga sp. | reverse complement strand
AACCACTTTACAGTACCCGTATTCATGGGATCGTCCTTCAGTTGGGTTATAGTGAGGCCTTGATGAAATGCAAAAGCAGCGCATAAAGACCCGTGTAGTCGATCGTTGGAGGAGTCTTTGCATGCGCGCAACCCTAACGGGTGGCAGAGCGGCCAATCGTCCGGCCCAAGTTTTCGATCCCGTTGATATGGAACAAGTTGACGCAGGAAGCAAGTAAATCCTTTTGCCCAAATCAGCATGCGAGGTTAAGCTCCGGAAATGACTCACAAATCCCGCCTGTCGGCACTCCGGCAAACGCTCAAAAAAATGAAACTCACAGGTCTGATCGTGCCCCGGCAGGATGAATTCCAGGGGGAATATGTGGCCGCCTACGCCGAGCGCCTGCGCTGGCTCACAGGCTTTGCCGGCTCCTGGGGAATGGCCATTCTCACCCTCAACAAAGGCGCCATTTTCGTCGATGGCCGCTACACCATTCAGGTGCGCCAGCAGGTGGATACCAAGCTGTTCACCCCCCACCACCTCATCGATGACCCGCCAACGGCGTGGATTGCGAACAACCTAAAGAAGGGCGATGCCCTGGGCTTTGACCCGTGGCTGCTCACCGCCGACCAGGCCGAGCGCTTTACTGCAGCCTCTGCGAAAGTGGGCGCAAAATTGGTACCCGTCACACCCAATCCAATCGACACAATCTGGGAGGGTCAACCCAAACGGCCTACGGCCTCCCTCTCAGTTCAGCCCTCGCAGTTTGCCGGCCAGAGCGTTGCCGACAAGCTGGCGATGATTTCCAAACTACTGGGCAAAGCCGGGGTCGACGCCACCGTGCTCACCCAGCCTGACGCGGTCGCCTGGGTCTTTAACATCCGGGGCCATGATGTGCCCTACACTCCAGTCGTGCTGGCCTACGCCATTCTGAAAAAGAGAGGCAAAGCCGAACTCTTCATCGACAAGGCAAAATTGCCGGAAGATGTGCAGGCCCATCTCAGGAAATCCGTTGTCATCAAGAAGCCTGTCGAACTTGAGTCTGCGCTGAAGGCCCTTGGAAAATCCGTTGTTCAAATCGACAGCAATTGGGCTCCGGCGAAAATCAAGTCCACGCTGGCCAAGGCGAAAATCATCAACGCCACCGACCTCTGCGTTCTGCCCAAGGCAAAGAAAAACAAAACCGAACAGGAAGGCGCCCGCGCCGCCCATCGCAGGGATGGCGTGGCCATGTCCCGCTTCCTCTGCTGGTTGGAAGCAGCAGCACCCAAGGGTGACCTCACCGAATGGTCCGTGACTGAAAAGCTGGAACAATTCCGTAAAGACACCGGCATGCTTCTCGATCTCTCCTTCGACAGCATCGCAGGCGCGGGTCCCAACGCCGCCATTCCGCACTATCATGTGAACCCCGATGATTGCCTGTCGCTCAAGATTAATGAAATATTCCTCATCGATTCCGGCGGGCAATATCAGGATGGCACAACGGACATCACCCGCACTGTGATTGTTGGCGAACCCACCGCGGAAATGAAAGACCGCTTCACCCGAGTGCTCAAAGGCATGATCGATGTGTCGCGTATCCGCTTTCCAAAAGGCACTTGCGGCTCGCAAATCGATGCCCTCGCGCGCCAAAGCCTGTGGGCTGCCGGTCTCGACTACGACCACGGCACAGGCCACGGCGTTGGCTCCTATCTCTCGGTGCATGAAGGCCCTGCCCGCATCAACAAGTCGGATCGCACGTCCTTAGAGCCCGGTATGATCCTCTCCAACGAACCCGGCTTCTACAAACAGAATAACTTCGGCATTCGCGTTGAAAACCTGTTGCTCGTTTACGATGCGCAAGATATCGAGGGTGGCGAGCGCCCCATGTTGGGATTTGAAACGCTAACACTCTGCCCCATCGAGCGGCGGCTGATCGACACGAAGCTGCTGACGCGCGACGAGCTGCACTGGCTCGACACCTATCACGCCCGCGTCCTCAAGGAAGTGGGCGATCAACTTTCCGGCGACGAACTGACTTGGCTGAGAAAGGCCTGCGCGCCATTCTCCTAACCCCTCATGCTGAGGAGTATTCAAGTTTAATCGAGAACCATCCGCAACAGCACAACACTAATCACGCCGGTCAAAGTCGTGACCACCAGCGGCGCCCGCATGAAGGCCACGGCCGCTGTCAGGATTGCGGCGCTGGATTCGGCAAGGCCCGTTGTCAGAATCGTTGGCGCAATCACCGCCATGAGGATCGCCGGCGGCAACGCATCAAGCGCTGCCTTAAGCCGCCCCTTCACCACAACGCCGCGCATGAGGTAAAGCCCGCTGGCGCGCGTCGCATAGGTCGCAAGGGCCATGCCCAGAATGGCCAGTATCGTCAGTGTCATGATGTTTCGCCTCGCCTGTAAAGCAGGGCTGCCACAGCCATCCCTACGATCCCGCCGATAACAATGTACCAGGCGCCGGGCACGTACAGCTTCGCGAGGGCCGCTGCAATCGCGCTGCCTCCCAGAATCGCGCCGGTGCGTGAACCTTTCCAGAAGCCCGCCAGAATGCCGATGAACATCGCCGAAAATGCAAAATCAAAACCATAGGCGGCGGGGTCGCCAAACGACCGGCCGACAATGGCGCCAATGGTTGACGAGGTTGTCCAAGTAATCCACATGGGCAAGGCAAGCCCAAAGTAATACCCCAAGGTCAGCGGTGTCTTAAGCGCCCGGCGTTCGGAGAAGGCCCAGTTTTCATCAGCCAGCAGAAACATCATGAACGGATGCCAGCGCCGGTCGATGCCGCCCATGTGGCGTGACAGGGACGCCCCCATCAAGACATGGCGAATGTTGACAATCAGCGCCGTGACCGTCAGCAAGACCCATGGGACCGGATCGCGCCACACCTCGATCGCCACGAATTGCGCCGCGCCGGCAAAGACCGTGGCGCTCATCAGCCAGACTTCAAAGGGCGCCAGGCCTTTGCTTGCCGCCAAGGTACCCCACAGCAGGCCAATTGGCGTGGCGGCAACCAGGATGGGCAGGACGTCAAGCAGACCCTGCCGGAACTCACGCGCAGATGACCTCATGCACAGGCCTTGCTCAGGCGAAAGCGCCCGGGCGTGATCCCAAGCCGGGACTTGAACACGCGCGTCAGATGGCTTTGATCGGAGAAGCCACATTGCGCCGCCACATGGGTTGCACTCAGTCCCGCCCGCAACAGGTTGCAGGCCAAATGCACCCGCCGGTCCACCAGCCAGTTGTGCGGCGTCATGCCGGTGGCCTTGCGGAACACCCGGATGAGATGGAAAGGGCTGAGGCCCGCCGCCTTCGCCAGGTTTTCAAGTTCGACCTGCTCGTCAACATGTGCTGCCAGATAATCCTTGGCGCGCCGCACCGCGAGTGGCTCGCGGCCCGCGACACCGACCGCACCCAGGCCGCCGGCGTGGCGGTCAATCATGTCGAGCAGCACTGAAGTCAGCGCCTCATCAACACCCAGCGGCTCCGCCCCCGCTTCAAGCGCCTCATGGGCCCGCAGATAGCGGGCGGCAAGCAGCTCATCCTTGATCACCGGGCCGTTGAACTGCGGCGCGTTGGCCCGCCGGCCGGTTGCCATCTCCACGATATTTTGCAAGAGCGATGGCTTGGGATAGATCATCCGGTAGCTGTAGCCGTCACCCTCAGGCACCGCATCATCAACCTCGCCCGGATTGACGAAGCACAACTCGCCCGGCCCGGCTCGCACCATAGAGCCGCTGATCCGGTAAACATTCATGCCGCCAACCACCGCGCCGATCACATAACTCTCATGGGTGTGGGGCGGGAACACGTGGGTGCGGAAAGTAGACGAAAGGCACTCTAGTTCCGCATGCCGCCCCACCCGCCAGAACGACGTCTGGTCGCCCTGTCCGAGGTCATCAAGGGTATCGTCGGGTGCGAGAAGTTTCATGCCCTATATTTAGCAGGCCAGCCAGGAAACGCTTGTACAGAATTGCGCTTACCTGCCATACCCTACCAGGCGGAACCACTCCGCCTCGTCGATCACCTCAACCCCGTGTTTTTCAGCTTCCTTGAGTTTGGAACCCGCCCCCGGGCCTGCCACCAGAAGATCGGTTTTCTTGGAAACGGAGCCCGCCACCTTGGCACCAAGACGCTCGGCCATGCCCTTGGCCTCCTCGCGGGTCATCTTTTCAAGGGCGCCCGTGAAGACGACGGTCTTGCCGGTCACGGGCGACCCGACGCTGCGGGCTTCCAAAGGCGAAACGGTGACATGTTCCAACAACGCTTCGACAACTTCGCGGTTGTGGGGTTCGCCAAAGAACTGAACGATAGCTTCAGCCACAACTTCGCCGATCCCTTCATGGGATGTCAGTTCCGCCCACGCCTCATCGGCCGAAGCAAATGCCGCAGTCATCTGCGTCGTAAAATTTTCCACGTCTCCATAGGCTCGCGCCAGCAATCGGGCCGTCATTTCCCCTACATGCCGGATACCAAGCGCAAAGATGAAGCGATCAAGCGAAACGTATCGCCGCGCGTCGATCGCTTCCCACAGCTTCTTCACGCTCGCTTCGCCCCAGCCCTCGCGGTCCTTGAGCTTTTTGAGCTCGTGTTTGTCGCGGGCCTCCAGGGTGAAGATGTCGGGCGGCGACTGGATGAGGCCGTCGTGATAAAACTCTTCAATGATCTTGTCGCCAAGCCCCTCAATGTCGAAAGCGTTGCGCGAGGCAAAATGCTTGAGCCGTTCGACGCGCTGTGCCGGACAAATCAACCCGCCAGTGCAGCGCCGCACCGCATCGGTCTTGCCGGATGCGCTCTCTTCCTGCTCCGCAAAACTGCCGCAGGCCGGGCAGATCTTGGGAAATTCGTAAGGAACCGCGCCGCGCGGGCGCTTCTCCATGATCACCGCGACGATCTGCGGGATAACGTCACCGGCCCGCTGCACCGTGACCGTGTCACCGACGCGCAAATCCTTGCGGGCAATTTCATCCTCATTGTGCAGCGTGGCATTGGACACAACGACACCGCCGACAGTCACGGGCCGGAGCCTAGCAACGGGCGTCAAGGCCCCCGTGCGCCCTACTTGAATGTCGATGCCTTCCAGCACAGTCGTGGCTTTCTCCGCCGCAAACTTGTGGGCAATAGCCCAACGTGGCGAGCGCGAGACAAAGCCCAAACGCTCCTGCCAATCCAACCGGTTCACCTTGTAGACAACACCATCGATGTCATAACCGAGATCAGCTCGGCGCTCCTCGACGTTGCGATAATGCGAAAGCAATTCCTCACTCGAACGGCAGACCTTCATCAGCGGGTTGACTGGAAATCCCAACTTCTTGAACCCCATTACCACGTCCCACTGGGTTTTTCCCGGAAGCTCAGGGGCCTCTCCCCAAGCATAGGCAAAGAAACGCAAAGGTCTTGAAGCGGTAATCGACGAATCCAGTTGGCGAAGACTGCCAGCCGCTGCATTGCGCGGATTGGCAAAAGTCTTTTCGCCGTCTTGATCCTGTTTCTTGTTGAGTGCGGCGAAGTCCTTGTGGGACATATATATTTCACCGCGAACTTCCAGAACGGGTGGCGCCTTGCCTTCAAGTTTTGCAGGCACATCCCTGATGGTCAGCACATTGGCGGTGACATTTTCGCCCTCCGCCCCATCACCACGCGTGGCCGCTTGTACCAATTTTCCGACTTCGTAGCGCAGCGATATGGAAAGGCCATCAATCTTTGGCTCGGCGGTGACTTCAATTTCAGTGGCCTCAGGCAGGTTCAGAAACCGCCGCACCCGCCCCAGAAATTCTGTGACATCGTTATCCTCAAAAGCATTGGCCAGAGACAGCATCGGCACCCGGTGCTGCACCTTGCCAAACTTCTCCTGCGGCGCAGCACCCACCCGCTTTGAAGGGGAATCGGCCAACACAAGTTCCGGAAAGTGCTCCTCAAGCGCCGCATTGCGCAAACGAAGCTTGTCATATTCCGCATCGGATATCGTCGGCGCGTCCTGACTGTGATAGCGCACATCATGCTCAGATATTTCTGCTGCGAGACGCTTCATCTCAGCTTTTGCTTCAGCCAGACTCAGCTGGTCCGGAGATTTATCAGCCATGCCTCAGCCCCGGCTTGCCAGCAATCGATCAGCCTGGGCCCGCGCCTCATCGGTCACCTGCGCGCCGGACAACATGCGCGCCACTTCTTCGCGCCGGCTCTTGTCGGAAAGCGACTGCACGCGGGTCACCATGCGGTGACTGCCGACCTCTTCCATTTTTGATATCAGCATATGCTCACTGGCGCGTGCCGCCACTTGCGGAGAATGGGTAACCGCCAGAACTTGTAACCCTTGCGCCATGCGCGCCAACCGTCCACCGATGGCATCGGCCACAGCCCCGCCAACACCCGTATCAATTTCATCAAAAATCAAGGTGGGGGCCGATCCCTTGGCCGCAAGGATGACTTTGAGCGCCAGCATGAAACGCGCCAGTTCGCCGCCCGACGCCACTTTCATGAGCGGCGACAAAGGCGTTCCCGGATTTGCCGCCACTACAAATTCCACCCGGTCAACGCCGTGTGGACCGGGCTTTCCCGCATCGCTGGTGATCTGTGTTTCAAACCTGGCCTTCTCAAGCTTGAGCGGTGGCAACTCGGCAAGCACGGCCTTGTCGAGATTCTTTGCAACCTTCTTGCGAACCGCACTCAACAGATCGGCAGCCGTATCAAATTCCTTCTGCGCCGCCGCATTCTGGGTTTCAAGCGTTTGCAGGCGCTGGCCACCATCCGTGAGCGCCGACAATTCCTTTTCAAAACGCTCCCGCGTGTTGGCAAGATCGTCAACCGTGCATTTATGCTTGCGTGCCGCAGCCCGCAAGGCAAACAACCGCTCCTCGGATTTTTCCAGATCCGCCGGATTAAACGAGAATGACCGCTGCGCTTCGGCGAGGACCCGATTTGCCTCATTCATTTCAATGAGTACCTTGTCCAGCGCCGCACAGGTCTGGTCCAGTCTTCCGCCAGCAGTATCTTTCCGGCGTTCCAGTTTGCGCAAGGCCGCATTCAGCCTTGCTTCAACACCATCGCTGGACAACACGCTCTCCGCCTCACTGAGCGCTGAGGAATACTGCTCCGCATGCATCATCACCTGGCGCGCGCTTGCAAGCTTCAGTTCTTCATCCGGTTGCGGATCGAGAACCCGCAATTCCTCCACTGCATGTTCAATGTAATCGCGTTCGGCTTCCGCCCGCGCCATCAAGGCCCGATGCTCGGCCAGTTCGTTTGTCAGATCACTTAACGCCTGCCAAAATTTTCCAATTTGAGCAGCTTGCTCATCCAGATCACCATAGGCATCAACCAGGCGCCGGTGATTGGCCACATCCACCAGGGCGCGGTCCGCATGCTGGCCGTGAATTTCAGCGAGGCTTCCGGCAATTTGCCGCAGCAGATTCAAACTCACCGGCTGGTCGTTGATCGTGGCGCGGCTCGGGCCATCGCCATTCTGGATGCGCCGGATAACCAACTCTCCCTCGGTTTCAATGCCTTGCTCTTCCAACATGCGCAGCACCGCGTGGGCTTTCGGCAGCACGAAACCTGCGGTCACAACACCCTTGCTGGCCCCATGCCGTACAAGTCCTGAATCACCACGCCCGCCAAGGGCTAAGCCCAGCGCATCAAGAAGAATGGATTTTCCTGCCCCGGTTTCGCCAGTCAAAACGGTCAGGCCGTTCTCAAGCGAGATGTCCAGCTTCTCGATGAGCACGATATCGCGGATGGAAAGGGCGGTCAGCATGGCCGGACTATAGCTGAGTCTTTTGGGGATGCGCGAGAGCCTAATTTATCCCCTGAAGAGACGGCTGATCCATGAAGTCTTGTTTTCAACCGGCTGCTGGCCATCAGTCGAAACAATGGTGTAAGCGTCTTTATACCATTGGCTGCTGGGGAAATTTTGTCCCAGCACAGCCGCTGCTGTTTGCGCTTCCGAGACAACACCCAAAGCCATATAGCCCTCGGTCAAACGATACAGCGCTTCCGGCACCTGGCTGGTCGTCTGGTAATCCGTCACGACTTTCTTGAAGCGGTTGATGCCGGCAAGATAGGAGCCTTTTTTGAGATAATAGCGCCCAACTTCCATTTCCTTGGCCGCCAAATGGTCACGCGCCAGAGTGGCTTTCTTCGCCGCGTCTGCGGCATAGGGCGATTGCGGGAACCGCTTGCTCACTTCTTCCAGTGCTTCCAGGGCCTTTTGGGTTTTTGACTGGTCCCGGCGCACATCGCTGATTTGCTCGTATTGGGATATTGCAGTCAGGTAGTAGGCATAGGCAGTATCCTTGTGGCCGGGATGCAAGGTGATGAAGCGGTCGGCAGCATTGATCGCATCGTCATAGGCGTTGCGCTGATAATTGGCAAAAGCCTGCATCAGAAGGGCCTTGGTGGCCCATTTCGAATAAGGGTGCTGGCGCTCTACTTCTGCAAAACTCTTGGCCGCTGACTTGTAGGAGCCAGCTTTAAGTTTTTCGAGCCCGGCATTGTAAAGTTCGGCCACGGGATCACCCTTCCCCGGAGCGTCCGCGCCAGGGCCTATGGCACCACCTGACAGTCCCATGCTCGTGGTTGCAGCAGGTGTAGAGTCATCACCAAAAACATCTTTGATCACGCTCGCAGTCGAACACCCTGCAAGCACCAACGCCACTGTCCCAATGCCCAATAAACGCAAGGCCTGAACAGTATGATTTCTAACCGTAAGAATCATTCGCAACTAACTCTCTATCCTGAATGGCCCCATAGTCTAGCCTATCGCGCCGGGAACATGAAGCAGATAGCGTTAGAAGCACGAAACCCGGCGGAAATGTGACCGCCGGGCTTCGAAAAACATGTTTGAATTAATCAGTTAGCCTGTCGGCGCAGGAAAGCCGGAATGGTCAGTTGATCATCATCCAGATTGGGATCGATATAGGGCTGCGGCTCAGGGGGAGCCTGGCGCGCCTGTCTTGTAACTTGAACCTTGGGCTCCGGACGAACCGCCATGACAGGTTCCCGCGCCACTGGCACGGGGTCGTCCCTGCGGCCCAGACCGACATTCGCCAGTCGCTCAAACAGGCCCTTTTTCTTGCGAGCCGCGTGCTCGGCAATATGCTCGATACGGTTTTGCTGGGCTGCAATCTGCTTTTGCGCAATGGGTGGAAACTCTTCAATGGGAGGAATGCGCTGGCTGCGCATTTTTGGCGAAGCCTTCGCCGCAATTTGCGCCTCATGTTCGTCGTCAATTACTTCTTCGACAACCGCCTGTTTTGGCGAAGCAGGCGATTTGTTTGCGACAGGATTTGCACGCGCCGCCATGGGGGCAGGCGTTATGGCTTTCGGAATTGCCGTTTGCTGCTTGCCCGTGTAGCCAAATGAAGTTTTGCCGGCTTCCGGCATTTCCTCTTCACCCTCAGAAGGAACAGAACTCGTTAGAAGTTCCTGCGCAAGACCTGTGGCCACAACCGAAACCCGCATCGTGCCTTCAAGTGAATCATCAAATGTTGCACCGAGAATGATATTGGCTTCTGGATCAACTTCTTCACGAATGCGTGTTGCCGCCTCGTCCACTTCATAAAGCGTGAGATCCGGTCCGCCCGAAATGGAAATCAAAAGTCCGCGCGCCCCGCGCATTGAAACATCATCAAGCAAGGGATTGGAAATCGCTGCTTCAGCTGCCTCAATGGCGCGTTTCTCACCGGTTGCTTCGCCGGTGCCCATCATCGCCCGGCCCATTTCACTCATGATGGCGCGAACGTCGGCAAAATCGAGATTTATCAGGCCTTCCTTGGTCATCAATTCCGTGATCGAGGCAACGCCCGAATAAAGCACCTGGTCTGCCATGGCAAAGGCCGCCGCAAAGGTGGTTTTTTCATTGGCGACCCGGAACAGGTTCTGGTTCGGAATGACAATCAGCGTATCGACATATTGTGCCAACTGCTCGATGCCGCGCTCGGCGGTCTGCAGGCGCCTGACCCCTTCAAAGTGAAAAGGTTTGGTTACCACCCCAACGGTTAGAATGCCCTGCTCTTTTGCGGCCCGTGCAATAACAGGAGCTGCACCCGTTCCCGTACCGCCACCCATGCCCGCCGTAATGAAGGCCATGTGGGCGCCGGCAAGATAATCAAGAATTTCTGGAAGCGCTTCTTCAGCCGCTGCCGCACCAATTTGCGGTTGCGAACCGGCCCCGAGTCCTTGTGTGAGGGCTGTCCCCATTTGCACCCGGCGCGAGGCCGAATTCTGCATGAGCGCCTGTGCGTCGGTATTAGCTACGACGAACTCGACGCCCTCAAGGCGACTTTCAATCATGTTGTTGACGGCGTTGCCGCCAGCGCCTCCCACCCCAAAGACCGTGATACGGGGTTTGAGCTCTGAAAGATTTGGAATATTGAGATTGATTGTCATGACAGCTTCCGGAAATGTTTTTCCCTGCCGTCATCTTTCTTACTCAAACAATAACAAATGGTTAACGCCCGCTAACCAGGTCTCTCAATATTGCTTAAAATGTGCCTCAAACTGACTCAAAATGGTGCGAAAGCCTTAAATCTTGGGGTCCAGTGCAGCAAATATATTTTTTGGTCAAAAACTGTCGGCAATCCAGCGCCCGACCCGCCTTACATAGCCCTGCTGCGCCTGGGCCAGGTTTTTTGCAGCCTGGGCAGGAATGGCGCAATGCCGGTCAGGCTTTAACCCGTAGGCCAGGAGGCCAACGGCCACGGAAAATCCGGGATTGCGCCCAGCATCCGGCATTCCCGAGACAGGCTTTGGTATGCCCAGGCGAACCTGCCGGCCAAGCCAAAGCCCGGCAACCTCGGCAACTCCGGTCAATTGCGAGGCACCCCCGGAAAGCACCACACGCTGCCCGCCCAGGTGAGTTACAGGACAATGATTCAGCCGATCAGCCGCGAGTTCAAATATTTCATCGATGCGCGGCCGGATGATGCTCGTCAGCATGGCGCGCGGAACCTTTTGAACCGTATCGGCACCGCGCTCACCCAGAAGCGGAACCGAAAGCATTTCGCGATCATCGGTGCTCGTTGCCAGCGCACTGCCCCACAGGGTTTTCATCCGCTCTGCGTGCGCGATGGTTGTCGAAAGGCCGCGCGCAATATCATTGGTGACATGCATGCCGCCAACCGGAATGCTGTCGGCAAATATCAGATTGCCTTCATGGAAAATGGAAATTCCCGTGGTCGCCCCGCCCATTTCAATCAAAATGGTTCCAAGCACCGTTTCATCCTTGGCCAGCACCGATTTGCCAGCCGCATAGGGCGCAATGACATAGCCCGAAACGGAAAGATGGGCGCGCTCAATGGCCAAAGCCAGGTTTTGCAAATGCGCTGAGTCTGCTGTGACAACGCCAAGCTCAACACTCAGGCTCTCGCCATGCATCCCAAGAGGTGCGGCAATGCCCTTGGCTTCGTCGAGCTGGAATTGAATGGCGGCCACATGCAGCACCGTGCGCCGTGA
Organism: uncultured Aestuariivirga sp.; assembly: GCA_964486305.1. Classification (GTDB taxonomy): domain Bacteria; phylum Pseudomonadota; class Alphaproteobacteria; order Rhizobiales; family Aestuariivirgaceae; genus Aestuariivirga. The sequence continues at coordinate 1,348 of CAZAMS010000332.1, read as the reverse complement.
GGCAGGAATTTTTGCAACCGCCGACGCAATGACCGTATCGACGTCCCTTGGGCTTACGCCGCTTCCCTCCAGCGTAATCTGCCCAGTGTAACAGGTCGATTGCGGCCGCCCGCCAGATACATTCACATAAACTTCCGAAATGCTCTGCTGCGCCATGCGCTCCGCCGCATCAACGCTAAGGCGAATGGCCCGTTCCGCCTCATCAACATCAACGATGCAGCCGTTGCGAACCCCGCGCGAAATCTGATGGCCGAGGCCCAGAATTTTCATGGACTTCTGGTCCTGGGCGCAGGGCATTTTATGCATTGCCGAGATGATCTCTGCAATGAGGCAGGAAATCTTCGAAGAGCCGATATCTAGGGCTGCAAACAGGCTGCGCCTGTCAGATACTGTCCCCCGCCCTGCTGATTTGCCACGCAACTGCGCCACCGTCATTATCCAACACTTCCCCGGCCATCTATTCGTTCTGGCTCAACTTGAGCTTCAATTTCTCAGAAGTGGTTTCTTCAATCTCTGCGATCCCCACGATCACCCGTCCGGAAAACCGAAGATCAACGTTTTTCACGCCCTTGGAAAGCAAATGCTGGCTGGACTCCAGCGCCGCCAGGCGCGCCAGGGCTTCCGCCACATTTTTCTCCGGCAAGAGGATGGTGATGCCGTTGTCGAGATAAAGATTCCACCGGCGCTGCCCAACGCGGGCAGCACCTCTTACTTTCGATGATAGGTCAGGAGAAACTTCTAGTTGGTTAACAAGCACTGCAACCTCAAACTGCGCACCCTCGCCGGTCACCAGGGGAAGTGCCGGCAATTTGCCCGGTGGAAGATTGCTCATGGCGGAGCCTGAACGGTCAATCACATAATAGGAGCCCGCCCGCTGCCACACTGCGAAGGGCACCCGTTCCACCACGGAAATTTCAAGCTGGTTGGGAAAGGATCGCTGCACCGTGGCCGTCGATACCCAATCCAGATTCTCCAGCAATGCCTTGGCATTGGTTGCATCAAAACCAATCAGGCTTCCACCTGGCTTAACGCCTAAAGCCGTGAGGAGCATCTCAGGTTCTTGATGAACCAAGCCCGTGATCCTGATATCATCGGCAGCCCAGCCTACGAGGCTCGATAATTTGCCCGGAATTTTCAGCCATGGGCTGCCATCATAATTGAGATAACCACCCAGAATGATGCTGTGCAGAATCGTCATACCAAGAAAGAGCACTGCACTTACCCGCGCCGCTATGCGCAGACGCTTGGTCTGGCCGATGTCCAAAAATCCCGCGCGCTGGCCGCGCCCATAGACCCGTGTCATCGGTTGATCGATGCGTCGTTGACCATCCATGTCACCAGCTCCTCA